>NZ_JALBGZ010000369.1:0-6374 GCF_023006515.1 Bradyrhizobium sp. PRIMUS42 | reverse complement strand
CGCTGCTCAAGGTTCCGCGGCTGATGGGCCAGACGCTTGGCTTCGTCTCGTTCGGCCGCGTCGCGCGTGCAGTTGCGAAGCGAGCCGCGCCGTTCGGCCTGCGCATGATGGCCTACGATCCCTTCATCCAGGAAACGCTGATGTACGACCACGGCGTGATCCCGGCGACGCTGAACGAGGTGCTGTCGCAATCCGACTTCGTCTCGATGCATGCCCCGGCGAGGCCCGAGGTCCATCACATGCTGACCGAGAAGCACTTTCGGCAGATGAAGAAGGGCTCGATCTTCGTCAACACCGGACGCGGCGCCACCGTGGACGAAGAGAGCCTGATCAAGGCGCTGCAGGAAGGCTGGATCGCGCACGCCGCCCTCGACGTGCTGGAGAAGGAACCGCCGTCGCACAACAATCCCCTGCTCCGCATGGAGAACGTGACCCTGACCGCCCATGTCGCGTCGGCCTCGGCACGGTTTGACGAAGCGCGCAAGCGCCGGGTGGGCTACGAATTGTCACTGGTGCTGCAGGGCATGTGGCCGGTAAGCTGCGTCAATCCGTCGGTGCTGCAAGACACCGCGCTCCGTCGCTGGCAACCCGTCAGCATGGATCGCGGGCCGAACAGCTAGGCGGCCGGCGCTAAGGCGCCAACGACCGAAACGACCCTTCACCGGCGACCAACGCCGGGAAGGGAACATATATAGGGAGGTACTGATGAGGAACGACATCACACGTCGTGATGCCTTGGCGCTGGGCCTATCCGCTGCAACGTTCGCCGCCACCGGTGCTGCAGCGCAAACATCCAACATCAAAGCCGCCGACGTGGCGGCGCCCAAACGCGAGATCGAGAAGGGCGCGTCCTTGCGCATGCTGCGCCCGGTGCGCTTCGTTCAGGCCGACGAGGACGTGTTCCGCGCAAATACGGCAAAGTTCAGCAAGGAGACCGGGGTCGAGGTCAAGGTCGACTTCGTCGGCTGGGAGGACATCAACCAGCAGACCGCCGTCACCTCGAACTCCGGCGCGGGCCCCGACATCATCATCGGCTTCTCCGACGCCCCCCACATCTACGTCGACAAGCTGATCGAGCTGACCGACGTCGCCGACTATCTCGGCAAGCGTTATGGCGGCTGGCTGCCGCTGGCGCAGAAATACGGCAAGAAGAGCAAGAGCGAGTCCTGGATCGGCCTGCCGTTCGGCGCCACCGCAGGTCCCCTGATCTACCGCAAGTCGATCCTGCAATCGGTCGGCTTCGACAAGGTACCGGAGGATCATGCCGGCGTGCTCGACCTCTGCCGCAAGCTGCACAAGGCCGGCAAGCCGGCCGGCTTCGCACTCGGCAACGCCAAGGGCGACGGCAACGGCTTCGCCAACTGGGCGCTGTGGTCGCACAACGCTGCCCTGCTCGACGAGGAAGGCAATGTGGTCATCAACAGCAAGGAGACGATCGCCGCGCTGAACTGGGTCAAGGAGCTCTACCCGACCTTCATCGCCGGCACGCCATCGTGGAACGACGTCAGCAACAACCGCGCCTATTCCTCGCAGGAGATCTCCCTCACCGCCAACGGCGTCTCGCTGTACTTCTCGTTGAAGAACGATCCGGCGACCAAGGCGATCGCCGAGGACAGCGAGCATCAGTTGCTGCCCAAGGGCCTCGCCAAGGTCTCTCCGATGGCCGGCCTGACGCTGAACGCCATGGTGTTCAAGCACAGCCCGTATCCGAACGCCGCAAAGGCCTTCCTGCAATACATGCTGGAAAAGGACCAGTACGAGCCGTGGCTCAACGCCAATTCCGGCTACTGGTCCCAGCCGCTGGCCGCTTATGCCGAGGCCGCCGTGTGGTCGCAGGATCCCAAGGTGAAGCTGTTCAAGAACTCGATGAACAGCACTTACTATGACGGCTACAAAGGCCCGATCTCGACGGCGACCGGAGCCGTCAGCGCCGACTACGTGCTGATTCAGATGTGCGCGTCCGTTGCGACCGGCGCGGCCACGCCGGAAGCCGCCGCCGCCGAAGCCGAGCAGCGGTGCAAGCGGTACTTCCGGCGGCAAGGCCGGTAGACATCGACAAAGCCGCCGTGATCGCGAGGAGCTCGTGACAAAATTGCAAAGCAATTTTGCACTGAAGCGACGAAGCAATCCAGACTGCCTCCGCAGACTCAGACTGGATTGCTTCCGCCTTCGCCAAGGCTTCGGCGGACAAGTCGCTTCGCTCGCAATGACGACGTGGTGACCTTCAACGACAGGACAACACACTAATGTCCGTGACCACCCTCTCCTCCCCCGCACTGGCGCAGCGGCAGCCGTCCTGGCTGGTGCGGCTGTTCGACTACAAGCCGTTCCTCATCGTGATGTGCCTGGCGCCCGCGATCGGGCTGCTCTCGGTGTTCCTCACTTATCCGCTTGGCCTCGGCGTCTGGCTCGCCTTCACCGACACCACGATCGGCCGGCGCGGCATCTTCGTCGGCTTCGAGAACTTCCAGTATCTGCTCACCGATCCCCTATGGTGGAACGCGGTATTCTACAGCGTGGTCTATACGGGGATCGCGACCTTCGGGAAGTTCGCGCTCGGCTTCTGGCTCGCGCTGCTGCTCAACAACCATTTTCCGTTCAAGAGCATCCTGCGGGCGATCATCCTGCTGCCCTGGATCGTGCCGACCGTGCTCTCGGCACTGGCGTTCTGGTGGATCTACGATCCGCAGTTCTCGATCATCTCCTATCTCCTCGTCGACGTGCTGCATTGGCGATCGAGCAACATCGACTTCCTCGGCTCGCCATGGCCGGCGCGCTTCTCGCTGATCGTCGCCAACATCTGGCGCGGCATTCCCTTCGTCGCGATCTCGCTGCTGGCGGGCCTGCAGACCATCTCGCCCTCGCTCTACGAGGCCGCGATGCTGGACGGGGCCAGCGCCTGGCAACGCTTCCGCTACATCACCTTCCCGATGATGATGCCGATCCTCGCCATCGTCATGACCTTCTCGATCATCTTCACCTTCACCGATTTCCAGCTGGTCTACGCCATCACCCGAGGCGGGCCGGTCAACTCGACCCATCTGCTGGCGACGCTGGCGTTCCAGCGCGGCATCGCCGGCGGCGAGCTCGGCGAAGGTGCGGCGATCGCGGTGTCGATGATCCCGTTCCTGGTGTTCGCGACGCTGTTCTCATATTTCGGCCTGGCACGCCGCAAATGGCAGCAGGGAGAGGCCAATGACTGACACCGTCGCGCAACCGGGCGTCGCGGACGCCAAGGCCGCACCCGACACCATGGCTTGGGATTCCGGGCTGCGGCGGCTGATGATGATCTATTTGCCGCTCGGCTGCTTCGTGCTGATCCTGCTGTTTCCGTTCTACTGGATGGCGATCACCTCGTTCAAGCCGAACGCGGAGCTGATGAACTACAAGGATCACAATCCGTTCTGGATCTCCTCGCCGACGCTCGCCCACATCAAGCATCTGTTGTTCGACACCGCCTATCCGCGCTGGCTGAAGACGACGATGCTGGTCGCGATCGGTTCGACCACGCTGTCCTTGATCGCGTCTACGCTCGCCGCCTATGCCATCGAGCGCCTGCGCTTCCGCGGCAGTCCTTATGTCGGCCTCGGCATCTATCTCGCCTATCTCGTGCCGCCGTCGATCCTGTTCATCCCGCTCGCCACCGTCGTGGTGCAGTTCGGCCTGTTCGATTCGCCGCTTGCCCTGATCCTGGTCTATCCGACCTTCCTGGTGCCGTTCTGCACCTGGCTCCTGATCGGTTATTTCAAGTCGATCCCCTATGAGCTCGAGGAATGCGCACTGGTCGACGGCGCGACACGCCTGCAGATCCTGCGGCGTATCACGCTGCCGCTCGCGGTGCCCGGGCTGATCTCGGCCGGCATCTTCTCCTTTACGCTGTCCTGGAACGAGTTCATCTATGCGCTCGCCTTCATCCAGAGCGGCGCCAACAAGACCGTGCCGGTCGCGATCCTGACCGAGCTCGTGACCGGCGACGTCTACCAGTGGGGCGCGCTGATGGCGGGATCGCTGCTGGGATCGCTGCCGGTTGCGATCTTCTACTCTCTGTTCGTGGATTACTACGTCTCCTCGCTGACCGGCGCGGTAAAGGAGTAGATCGCAACTGCGGCGTTTGGCCCGGTTTCACAAAACTGCAACACGCGATCCGCATAACGCGTGCGTCCGCCAACAAGCGCGCGGGCCGCGCGACGCTGCTCGATGGGGTCGGCCTGATGGTTGCGGCCGGCGAGATGGTCGCCATCATCGGCCCGAACGGCGTCGGCAAATCGACGCTGCTGCGGCTGCTCTCCGGCGAGCTCCGGCCGAACGCAGGCGAGGTGCGCCTGAAGCAGCGCGCCATCAGCAGCTTCACGCCGCGGGAGCTCGCCGCGCACCGCGCGATGCTGTCCCAGCACATCAACGTCACCTTCCCCTTCACCGTCGAGGAGATCGTGCAGATGGGCGCAGGCGAGCGCAGCGCGCGTGAAGCTGGACCGCTCGTCGATGCTGCGCTGGACGAGGTCGGGCTAGCACATTTCCACGAACGGCAATTGCCGACGCTATCAGGCGGCGAGCAGCAGCGCGTCCATTTCGCCCGCGTCCTGGTGCAGCTCGCCTGCGGCGAAGCCGAGCATGGTCCGGGACTTCTGCTGCTGGACGAGCCGACCTCGAGCCTCGATCTGCGTCACCAGATCGACCTCGTAGAAGCCGCCCGCCGCCGCGCCGGCAGCGGCACGGCCGTGATCGCGATCCTGCACGACCTCAATCTCGCAATCCGTTTCGCCGACCGGCTCGTCGTGCTGGCTGGCGGCAAGCTCGCCGCAGACGGCTCGCGGACGGATGTCCTCACCCGCGAGACCATACGCGACATCTTCGAGATCGACGCCGTCGTGCATCAGGCTGACGGCGTACCGTATGTGCTACCGCAATCGATGCGGGCAGCGGTGCCGCCGCGGTGAAGGTGCGCTCCCTCCCCCGCTGGCGGGGGAGGGCTGGGGAGAGGGTGTCTCGACAACGAAGATTCTCCCAGAGGAAAGAGCCCTCGCCCCAACCCTCTCCCGCAAGCGGGAGAGGGGGCGCACCTCGTTCGTGGCCGGCAACCTACCCCGCCGGCACGATCACCATGCCCTTGTCCTTTGGCCAGCGGATGCGCCAGGCGAAGTTGATGTCCTTGACCTCGCCGGCCTTGGCGTCGAACGACCATTCCAGCACGCCGCGCTTGTCACGGATATCTTTTGCTGTGGGCGGCGTGGTCGCGGGCAGCATCTCGACGACGATGTCCTCGCTCTCGCTGACCGGCAGCTGATCCTCGATCGCGACCTTGATCGGGAAGTCGTGACCATTGCGGATGGTGGTCTTGAACGAACGCTCGTCCGTCTTCGACGTCGTGACCAGAAGTCCGGCCGAGCCTTCGTTGCGCTTGAGCACAGCGCGCTCGATTCGGACCTTGTCGTCGGCGCCGAAGCCGAGCCGCACGATGTCGTCCTTGGCAGAGGCTGAGATCTTGCCGCGACCGACAAAGACGCCGTCGCGATAGATCGCGACCTTGCCCGGCAACAGCGTCGTGTCATCCGTCTGCTTGAAGCTGGCTTCGAGGAAGGCGGTCGGATCCAACACCGGCGCGGCGCGGACAGCGAGATCGGCCGGCACCGTCATTGCCGCGATGCGCAGGCTCTTGGCGCCCTCGGCTGCGCCGAGGCTGACGCGACCGGGAATTCTGAAGGTGGCCTGGAAGTCGCCGATCTCGGCGACAGCCTGCTGTTCGTCGGCGCGTTCACGCGGCTCGGCCGACTCCGCGACCTTGGCCATCGCGGGCGATTGTGCCTGACGCGTCATCGGCGCGGGCCGCGCCAGATCGGAGGCCGTGCCGAGTGCCATTGGCCTCTGCGGTTGCGGATATTGCGCCACGAGCGAGCCCAGCTCCGGCGCGCTGCCGCCGCGGCTGATGCGAACCGTGGAGACGCCGAGCGTGACGTTGGACCAATCCTCCCCGGTCGATTGCGTGATCTCGGCACGACGGACCAGCTCCAGTTGCGCCTTGCGGTCCTTGGCGCCGGTGTCGAGCCGGGCGTCGTAGAGCGGCATCCAGCGCGCATTGCGCACATTGTAGGTGACCCGCAACGTCGCCTTGGTCGCGGCCGGCGCGGCAATGTCCATGCGAACCTCGAGCTTGCTCGCCGGCTTGGCCTTGCGCTCGGCTTCGAGCTGGGCGATCTGGCGATCGATCTCGCGCAATTTGCGCGTCGCATCACGGATGGCCGTATCGGCGCTCGCAATTTCCTCACCGACCGCGGCAAAGGCCGTGCGCCATTCCGCAATCGGCCGCGCCTCGCCCTTCTCGCCGATGCCGACGGGGGCGGCTTCCGCAAAGTGCTCGGCGAACTTGCGGCGGGCGT
>NZ_JALBGZ010000368.1:0-6377 GCF_023006515.1 Bradyrhizobium sp. PRIMUS42 | reverse complement strand
AGCGCCGCTGGCCGACCCACACGGCAGAGCCGCCCGCGAAGACCCCGAGGGCGGCGATCAGGATCAGGAGCAGGAACAGCGGCAGCGTGACCGACAATGACGGGTCGTTCGCAATGAAGGGATCGAACGAGACTGTGATGAAGTGCCGGTTGGCGACCGCGAAGGCCACCAGGATCACGCCCAGCGGAATCACGATCAGCGCGGTCAGAAACTTTCGCATCTCGCTTCGCTCGCCTTGAATCAAGTTTCCGGCCGCATGTTACGCGACCGCGGCAAACCCAGACGTTGGCTTTAGAGCATGATCCGGAAAAGTGTGCAGCGGTTTTCCGAAAAGATCCTGCTCAAACAATGACCTGAAGCGCGATCTTTTCACGCTTCAGTCTGGCGCGCCGGGATCCGGATGGTCGCGATTCAGCCGTTCGCGCATTTCCTTGCCGGTCTTGAAGAACGGAACGCTCTTCTGATCGACGGGCACATGGGCGCCGGTGCGTGGATTGCGCCCGGCGCGTGCGGGGCGATGCTTGACCGAGAAGGCACCGAAGCCGCGCAGCTCGACGCGATCACCGCGCGCGAGGGCCGCTACGATCTCTTCGAGAATCGCATTCACAATGTTCTCGACATCCCGCTGGTACAGATGCGGGTTGTGCTCGGCGATACGCTGAACAAGTTCGGATTTGATCATCGAGAGATAGGACCCGGAAGCGTGCGGATGACCATTTCCGTGAAAATACCTTGATCTGTCAAGACGCTAAATCAAGGTTGAGCGTCGTGAAAATGCGTGACAAATGCCGAAAAAGCGGGCTGCCCCGGCGCCCGTCAGACGGGAAAACCCTCAGGCGCTCGCCCAGATCCCTCAGTTTGAGGCGGCCGGCTGCCACAGGGCCAGCATTCCATCCATTCCGAACCGATCGACCGCCTGCGCAACGCCGGTTTGCCCAATTTGATGCGCAATCGAGCCCAAACCGAGCGCTTCCAGCGTGATGGCGGTGGCTGTCTTGAGGAACGACAGATCGCCAAAGCGCGGCTCGAGCTTGTAATCACGCACGGAGAGCCCCTTCTTGACGCCCTTCTGCTCGACCAGCCAGGTCACCGCGGTCTTCTCGTCGCCGATCTGATCGATCAGCTTGAGATCGATCGCCTGGCGTCCAGTGAAGACGCGGCCATCGGCCACTTTCTCGAGCTGCGTGTCATCCATGCCACGCCGTTCCTTCACCAGTCCCCTGAACCAGGCGTAGGAATCCTTCACCAGCGCATCGAGCGCAGCGCGCGCCTCGGGGCTGGTGGGCTCGAAACCGTTGGGCGCGGCCTTCAGCGGCGACGACTTCACCTCCTCGACCTTGACGCCGATGGTCTTCAGGAGCTCCGAGACGTTGGGATATTGGAACAGCACGCCGATCGACCCGACCAGCGAGCTCTGCTGGGCAATGATGTGGTCGCTGGCAATCGCCGTGATGTAGCCCCCGGAGGCAGCCAGGCCCTCGACCACCACGACGAGCGGCTTCTTTGCCTTCAGCCGGACGAGCGAATCGTAGAGCTGCTCGGAGCCGGCAGTGGTGCCGCCCGGCGAGTTGATGTGAACGATGACGGCGGCGGCCTGCGAATTCTCCAGCCGCTCCAGCGCCTGCGTGCGATCGGAATCGCTGCGGATCAGGCCCTCGATGTGGACCCGCGCGATCGCGCCGGCGGATGCGAAGGTGCCGCGCGCGCCGGGTGTCGCAATCAGCGCAAAGCTTGCGATCGCCGCGATCGCGATCAGCGCGGCCATGACACGCCAGAACGTCAGCTTGCGACGGATCCGGCGGCGATCGACGATGATGTCCGAATCGAGCGACATCGAGATATCTCCAAATGAAAGGCCGGGCGCGTTGTGCCGTCACGGCGTGACCAACGGCTTATCTGGATACATCAATTGCGGCGTAATTTGAAGAAAACAAGGCTGTGACTGCGTAGCCCGGATGGAGCGAAGCATAATCCGGGGAAGTCGATCCGCGAGGTGAGAATCCCGGATGTCGCTGCGCTCATCCGGGCTACAGGCGGCAACTACGAGCACAAAAAAGCCCCGGCTCGCGCCGGGGCTTCGATGTCAGCGAAACGCAGGTTTCGCTTACTTGCTGTCGCGGTTCTTGAGCGCGGTGCCCAGGATGTCGCCGAGCGTCGCCCCCGAATCGGAGGAGCCGTACTGCGCGATGGCTTCCTTCTCTTCGGCGACTTCGAGCGCCTTGATCGACACCTGGACCTTGCGGGCCTTCTTGTCGAACTGGATCACGCGGGCATCGACCTTCTCGCCGACGGCAAAGCGTTCGGCGCGCTGGTCGTTGCGGTCACGGGCGAGCTCCGAGCGCTTGATGAAGGTCGAGAAGTCGGTCCCGGTGATCTTCACCTCGATACCGCTCTCCTTCACTTCGAGCACTTCGCAGGTCACGACCGCGCCCTTCTTGACATCGCCCGGCTCGGCGAAGGGGTCGCCTTCGAGCTGCTTGATGCCGAGCGAGATACGCTCCTTCTCGACGTCCACATCGAGCACAACGGCCTTCACCATGTCGCCCTTCTTGTAGTTGTCGATCACCTGCTCGCCCGGAAGCTTCCAGTCGAGGTCGGAGAGATGGACCATGCCGTCGACGTCGCCCTCGAGGCCCAGGAACAGGCCGAACTCGGTCTTGTTCTTGACCTCGCCCTCGACCGTCGAACCGGTCGGGTGACCTTCGACGAAGACCTCCCAGGGGTTGCGCATGGTCTGCTTGAGGCCCAGCGAGATGCGGCGCTTGACGGAATCGACTTCCAGCACCTGCACGTCGACTTCCTGCGAGGTCGAGACGATCTTGCCGGGGTGCATGTTCTTCTTGGTCCACGACATCTCGGAGACGTGGATCAGGCCTTCGATGCCCGGCTCGAGCTCGACGAACGCACCGTAGTCGGTGATGTTGGTGACGCGGCCGGTGAAGCGGGCACCCAGCGGGTACTTGGCTTCGATGCCCTGCCACGGATCATCCAGCAGCTGCTTCATGCCCAGCGAGATGCGGTGCGTCTCGTGGTTGATCTTGATGATCTTGACCTTCACGGTCTGGCCGATCGAGAGCACCTCGGTCGGATGGTTGACGCGGCGCCACGCGATGTCGGTGACGTGCAGCAGGCCGTCGATGCCGCCGAGATCAACGAACGCACCGTAATCGGTGATGTTCTTGACCACGCCGTCGATGACCTGACCCTCTTCGAGGTTCTGCACCAGCTCCTGGCGCTGCTCGGCGCGGGTCTCTTCCAGCACGGTGCGGCGGGACACGACGATGTTGCCGCGGCGGCGGTCCATCTTGAGGATCTGGAACGGCTGCGAGTTGTTCATCAGCGGCGCGACGTCGCGGATCGGACGGATGTCGACCTGCGAGCGCGGCAGGAAGGCCACGGCACCGTCGAGATCGACGGTGAAGCCGCCCTTGACCTGGTTGAAGATGACGCCGTTGACCTTCTCGTTGTTCTGGAACGCCTTTTCGAGCTTGCCCCAGCTCTCTTCGCGGCGCGCCTTGTCGCGCGACAACACGGCTTCACCGAGGGCGTTCTCGATGCGATCGAGGAACACTTCAACCTCGTCGCCGACCTTCAGTTCACTGTCACGGCCGGGGCCGGAAAATTCGCGCAGGGCGACGCGGCCCTCGGTCTTCAGGCCGACGTCGATGACGGCCATGTCCTTTTCAATTGCAACCACCTTGCCCTTGACGACGGAGCTTTCCTGCAGGTTGCCACCTGCGAAGGACTCGTCGAGCATCGCCGCGAAATCGTCGCGCGACGGGCTATAGGTATCAGCAGAAGTCGAAGCCATTTGTTCTCCAGTTGCGGATGTCGTGCCGGCCGTTGGGTTCATGGGCGCATCGCACACGCAGTGTCGGAAGGTCCGCAAAACCTTCGAGCGACCGCTCGCTGCTCCGGCCTTGGCGGCGGAACAGCGGAAGCGGGCCGGCAGAGGCCCGCGCGTCCGATACGTGGAAAATCTTTGTCCGGAGCCTGGATCGCGCCGGTCCCAAACAGGGACCTGACGTATCGACCTCAAAGAGCGGGAGCGGGCGCTTCCTCCAATGACGGCGGCGGCTTAACCCCGCGACCGGCCCGCTCGGACAGCCTCGATAATGTCGATGGCGGCCCGGACGCCGCCTTCTATATCCAGTTGGGAGTTATCTAGCAAGTAAGCATCCGGGGCCGGTTTCAAAGGCGCAATCGGGCGGTTCTTGTCGCGTTCGTCGCGCTGGATGATATCGGCGAGCACCGCAGCCTCGTCCGCCTCCTCGCCCCTCGCCTTGGCCTCCATGGTCCGGCGGCGGGCGCGGACCTTGGGGTCGGCGACGACGAAGATTTTCACGTCGGCGTCCGGGCAGATCACGGTTCCAATGTCCCGGCCATCCAGTACGGCGCCGGGTGGATCGGCGGCGAATTGCCGCTGGAAATTGACCAGGACCTCGCGCACCCCAGGGATCGCCGAGACAATCGAGGCGCCCTCACCGGCCTTCTGGGTCTTCAGGGCCGGATTGCCGAACTTCTCGGGATCGAGCTCCAAGGCCGCCTGCACCGCAGCCGCCTCGTCGTTGAGATCGTGCCCGGACTGCATCAGCGCATAGGCCACCGCGCGATAGATCACGCCGGTATCGAGATGACGATAGCCGTAATGGTGCGCAAGGCGCTTGCCGAGCGTCCCCTTGCCCGAGGCCGCGGGCCCATCGATGGCGATGATCATGAAAAGTCGGCCCCTAGCGAACGCATCATCGGAATGAAATCCGGAAAGCTGGTGGCGATGAAGGCGGTGTCGTCGACGCTCACGGGCTGGTCAGAGGCGCAGCCCATCACCAGCGCGGACATCGCGATGCGATGGTCCATGTGGGTGGCGACGAGGCCGCCGCCGGGAACGTGGCCACGGCCTTCGACGATGAGATCGTCGCCGGACACCTCGACCTTCACACCGTTGACGCGCAGCATGTCGGCGGTTGCCTCCAGGCGGTCGGATTCCTTGACGCGCAGTTCGTGCAAGCCGCGCATGATCGTTGTGCCTTCGGCGAAGGACGCCGCCACCGCCAGCACCAGATATTCGTCGATCATCGAGGGCGCGCGCTCCGGCGGCACCTCGACGCCGCGCAGCTTCGAGGCCCGCACGCGCAATTGCGCCATCGGCTCGCCGGCATCACCCCGCACTTCGCTTTCCTCGATGGAAGCGCCCATCTCGCGCAGTGTGGTGAACAGGCCGGTGCGCAGGGGATTGGTCATGACGTCGGACAGAACGACGTCGGAGCCCTCGACGATCAGCGCTGCGACCACCGGGAAAGCCGCCGAGGAGGGGTCGGCGGGGACCACCACGGTGGCGCCATGCAGCTCGGGTTGGCCCCTGAGCGTGATACGGCGGCCATGCACGCCCTCCCGCGCGGAGGAGATGTCGGCGCCAAAATGCTTCAGCATCAATTCGGTGTGGTCGCGGCTGGCTTCGGTCTCGATCACCGTGGTGGTACCCGGCGCAGCCAGGCCCGCCAGCAGCACCGCCGACTTGATCTGGGCCGAGGCGACCGGGGTTGTGTAGGTGATCGGCAGCGGATCGCGCGCGCCCTGGAGGGTCAGCGGCAGCCGACCGCCCTCACCACCAGAAACGACCTTCGCGCCCATCTTTTCGAGCGGATCGAGGATCCGGCGCATCGGGCGGC
Source organism: Bradyrhizobium sp. PRIMUS42 (assembly GCF_023006515.1). Classification (NCBI taxonomy): domain Bacteria; kingdom Pseudomonadati; phylum Pseudomonadota; class Alphaproteobacteria; order Hyphomicrobiales; family Nitrobacteraceae; genus Bradyrhizobium; species Bradyrhizobium sp. PRIMUS42. Next base: position 708 of record NZ_JALBGZ010000368.1, on the reverse strand, counting down.
TGCGCAGCGAGGCGTCGCCGTCGAACACCGCCGAGATCGGGCATCCCGCCACGGCGCCCATCACCAGCCGGCAGCCGGTGCCGGAATTGCCGAAATCCAGCGCGGCCTTGGGCTGGGCGAAACCCGCGACGCCGACGCCGTTTAGCTTCCAGGCGAAATCACCGATGCGCTCGACCTTGGCGCCCAGCGCCTGCATGGATTTGGCGGTGTTGAGGACGTCCTCGCCCTCCAGCAGACCTGAAATCTTGGTCTCGCCGACCGCGAGCGCACCCAGGATGAGGGCCCGGTGAGAGATCGACTTGTCCCCGGGCACCCGTACTTTCCCGGTCAGGGGACCGCTGGCGCGAGACTGAAGCGGCCTCGGTTGGTCGGAATGGGTCAAGATTGTGTCCTTGGATGAGCCCCGAGGGGACTGCGGCGCAGGTACCACATGGTCCGCGCCCCGTCACGGGCATGTCGTTCTCCCGTAATGCGCTATTGACAGCGGGCCGCCAACTAGCCAAGTGAAACACCGCTTTTCAGACATTCCCAGGATTCCTGCCGTGGCCAAGTCCGAACTCGGAACTAAACGTATTTGCCCGACCACGGGCAAGAAGTTCTATGACCTCAACAAGAATCCGGTGATCTCGCCCTATACCGGCGAAGTAGTGCCGATCGCCCCGGTGGCGCCGGCGCGCGTACCCCGCGGCGCCGAAGCCCGGCACGCGG
>NZ_JALBGZ010000367.1:0-6386 GCF_023006515.1 Bradyrhizobium sp. PRIMUS42 | reverse complement strand
CGCCGTCAGGCGCGCGGCAAGCTCAGCATCGTCGAGCTGGCCGAGCATGGCGCGGCCGACCGAGGTGCAGAAGGACGGCAGGCGGTAGCCGATCTCCAGCCCGCCCGAGAACACCCGCGCCGGGCTGCCACGGGCAATGAAAACGACGTCATCGCCGTCGAGCACGGCGAGCGAAGAGATTTCGTTGGCTGCCGTCGCGACGCGATCAAGCACCGGCTGAAGCACCGCGACGAGCTGATTGGAGCGCAGATAGGACGCTGCCAGCGTCAATACATGCGGCGTCAGCGAGAACAGCTTTCCATCACCGGAGACGTAGCCGCCGCGCTGCAGCGTGAACAGCATGCGCCGGGCCGTCGCGCGCGGCAGATCGGCGGCACGGGCGAGATCGCTCAGCGTCATCGGGCCTGCCGTGGTGCCGAAGCATTGCAGCAGGCGCAGGCCACGATCGAGGCTCTCGACGAAATCCGTCGCGCGCTCCTCGCTCTCGTTCCGCTTCAGCTTGGGCATATGGAGGGACAATCCTGCAAAATAGTGCTTGCTGGCGGGTCAAGTCATGTCATAATTCGCCCATTCGTTCAATAGGCGAACAATTGCCACTCCATAAGGGATGCTACTGCCATGATGAGCCAGGAGCAGAACGACCTGATCACCCGCACCGGACCGAAGGACCCTTGCGGCAAGCTGATGCGGAGCTACTGGCAGCCGGCGGCGCTGGTGGATGAGCTGGAGGGCGCGCGGCCGATCCGTCCCGTCAAACTGCTCGGCGAGAATTTGGTGCTGTTCCGCGACGAGAGCGGACGCTACGGCCTGATCGACCGCCACTGCGCGCATCGCGGCGCCGACCTTGCCTTCGGACGGTTGGAGCATGGAGGATTGCGCTGCGCCTTCCATGGCTGGCTGTTCGATGCCAACGGCCAATGCATCGAGACGCCGGCCGAGCCGAAGGATTCGAAGCTTTGCCAGAACATCCGGCAGCGCTCCTATCCCGTGATCGAAAAGAGCGGCATCCTCTGGGCTTATCTTGGCGAGGGCGCCCCGCCCGCATTCCCGGAGATCGATTGCTTCGTCGCGCCTGATACTCACACCTTCGCGTTCAAGGGCCACATGGCCTGCAACTGGCTGCAGGCGCTCGAAGTCGGCATCGATCCCGCGCACGCCTCCTATCTGCACCGTTTCTTCGAGGACGAGGACACCTCCACCGCTTACGGCAAGCAGTTTCGCGGTGCCTCGGCCGGCAGCGATCTGCCGATGACGAAGATCCTGCGCGAGTACGACCGCCCGATCATCAATGTCGAGCACACCGAATACGGCCTGCGGCTGATTGCGCTGCGCGAGATCGACGAGGAGCGCACCCATGTGCGCGTCACCAACCAGCTGTTCCCGCACGGCTTCGTCATTCCCATGAGCACGGAGATGACGATCACGCAATGGCACGTGCCTGTCGATGACGAGAACTGCTACTGGTACGCGATCTTCACCAGCTACACGAACCCGGTCGACAAGAAGAAGATGCGCGATCAGCGGCTCGAGCTCTATGAGCTGCCCGACTACGTCTCGCGCAAGAACAGAGCTAACGATTACGGCTTCGATCCGCACGAGCAGCAGACCGCGACCTATACCGGCATGGGCACCGACATCAACGTCCACGACCAGTGGGCGGTGGAATCGATGGGCGCGATCCAGGACCGCACCAAGGAGCATCTCGGTTCGAGCGACAAAGCGATCGTGCAATACCGCCGCCTGCTGCGGCAGGAGATCGAAAAGGTTTCGGGCGGCGAGAAGCCGATGCTGCATCTCGACGAGGCCAATGCGCGTAGCATCCAGGGCCCCGCGACCATGGACGGCATCGGCCCGACGCGGGGCTGGGAGACCTACTGGATGGAGGTCGACGTCAAGCGCCGCCGCGGTGCGCCATGGACCGCGCCGGTGCCGAAGGAGATCGCCGACAACGTGCACAAGCTGACGGCGGCGGAGTGACGCGCGTGCACCGAACCGGTAGGGTGGGCAAAGGCGCAAAGCGCCGTGCCCACCATGCTTTCGCTCGGATGATAGAGGTGGTGGGCACGCTTCGCTTTGCCCACTCTACGGCAGCGGAGTGAATGTGAAGGTCTATCCTCGTCATTGCGAGCGCAGCGAAGCAATCCAGAAATGCATCTGCGGAAAGACTCTGGATTGCTTCGCTGCGCTCGCAATGGCGGAGAACGTGGCAAGCGTCTTGCCCCCGTCGATCATCGTGACTGAGGAGCAACCAAAGTGACTTTCGTCGCGCGTCATGCGCTGTGGTCGGATGAGCAGAAGGACGCCGCAGCGCGCATGCGGCGCATCGTCGAGGAAAAGAATCTCGAGGTCATCCGCCTCGCCTTCCCCGACCAGCACGGTATCTTGCGCGGCAAGACCATCATCGCCTCCGAGGCGATCGCCTCGCTGGAGAGCGGCTGCTCCATCACCACCACCATGCTCGCCAAGGACACCTCGCACCGCACGGTGTTTCCGGTGTTCACCGTGGGCGGCGGCTTCGGCATGAAGGAGATGGAGGGCGCGGCCGACGTGTTGATGGTCGCCGATCCCACCACGTTTCGCGTCTTGCCCTGGGCGCCGACCACGGGCTGGGTGCTGTGCGACCTCTACTTCAATGACGGCCGCCCGGTGCCGTTCGCGACGCGCTCGCTCTTTCGCAAGGTGCTCGACGAGCTCGCCAGCCGCGACCACGACTTCGTCGCCGGGCTCGAGGTCGAATTCCACATCTTCAAGCTCGACGACGCGCATATGCGGCCCGAGGATGCCGGTCAACCCGGCACGCCGCCCTCGGTGAGCCTGCTCAGCCATGGCTATCAATACCTCACCGAGCAGCGCTTCGATCAGATGGAGCCGGTGCTGGAAATTCTCCGCCGCGACATCGTCGCGCTCGGCCTGCCCTTGCGCTCGGTCGAGGTCGAGTTCGGACCGAGCCAGTGCGAATTCACCTTCGCGCCGAGGAAGGGGCTCGAGCCCGCCGACAACATGGTGCTGTTTCGGAGCGCCGTGAAGCAGATCGCGCGCCGCCACGGCTATCACGCCACCTTCATGTGCCGGCCGAAGCTGCCGAACCTGTTCGCCAGCGGCTGGCACCTGCATCAGTCGATCGTCTCGCGTGCGAGCGGCGAGAACCTGTTCATGGCCAAGGAGTCGGCCAAGGACGGTGGCGAGCCACTCAGCGAGTTCGGCAAAGCATACCTCGCCGGCCTGCTCGACCATGCCCGCGCATCGACATTGTTCACCACGCCGACCATCAACGGCTACAAGCGCTACCGCTCCTATTCGCTGGCACCGGACCGCGCGATCTGGGGCCGCGACAATCGCGGCGTGATGATCCGCGTGCTCGGTGGCGCCAATGATGCCGCAACGCGCCTCGAAAACCGCATCGGCGAGCCCGCCGCCAATCCCTATCTCTACATGGCTTCGCAGATCCTCTCAGGCCTCGACGGCGTCGACCGCAAGCTCGACCCGGGCCCCTCGGCCGACACGCCCTACGAGACCAAGGCGCCGCTGCTGCCGAAGAGCTTGCGCGATGCCGTCGCCGCGCTGAAGGACGATCCCTTCTTCCGCGAGAAGCTAGGAGCCGAGTTCGTCGACTACTACACCCACATCAAGAACGCCGAAATCGATCGCTTCCTATCCGAGGTGACCGACTGGGAGCACCGCGAATATTTCGAAATCTTCTGAGCGGCAACCAGCCCCGATCATTCCGCACGCGGTAGCGGCGTGAAGCCGAATCCGCCTCCGGTCGCAAGGGCAAACGCGTTCGAGACCGGGCCAGTCGCCATGCGGGGATCCGGCCCGTTGCTCGACGTGTGCGAGCCGGCCCGTGTCACGCCCGCGCGCAGCGCCGAATTGGCAGGGTTCGAAACGACGCGCCGGCCGGCACTTCGCGCGTAAACGCGCCCAAGCGCGGCGAACCGCTGGCTTCCGTTACGCGCGATCAGCTGCTCGTCGGAATCCGGCCGATAGATGACATCGCAATTGCCGACCAGCGTGACCGGAGCGCGGTAACCCAGTGGATTGCCCTCATTGTATGTGAGATCTGCAAGGTTGGTCGCAAGCAATTCAACGCCGTGCAGCCCGATGATCGAGCCTCGCGCAGCCTTGACCTCGACGGTTCGCACCTGCGGATTGCAGCGCGACTTCGCCTGAGGATATTCCTGCACGGCCGCGCGGGCATATGACAGCACCTCCCCGCTCTCATACACGCGATCAATGACGAGGCGCTGGACGTTTTCGGCCAGAAGAGCCCTGTTGACGAGGTGCGCGCCGGTCACCGGAGACGGATCGAACGCAACCACCTTGGCGATCCGCGGACCACCCGACTTGGTCGCAAGCGCTACGAATTGCGCTAAGCCGGCACCGAGGGAATGCCCCGTCGAAACGATCTGCGGCTTCCGGGCGGCCCGCTTGTAGCAGTCCAGGCTCTGGATCTGCCTCATGATCGTATCGACGTTGCGCTGCAGCTGCTGATAATAGTCGTCGTAGGGCGAACCGAACCGGCTGAAGTTCGAGTACCAATCGCCCCCGGAAAACCCTACGGTGCCGCGAAACGCAATGCTCACTTCGCTGCAGGCTCCACGCGCGGCGGCGCGTGTCCGTGCCCACACCTGGTATGTCGGGCCGCTGCCGAAGTTCCAGCCGCGCCTGGCGTAAGCCGCCTTGCAGGCCTCATCCGCCCAATCGAGGCAATCGAGATACGTGTCGCTGCCGAATTGATAGCGCCAGGGCTTGAAGATCTTCCGCGCGTGACCTCTCAGGTCGTCCTGCGAGGCCGGGATCGTACTCTGCACCGCGAAATCGACTTCCTCGCCGAGGCCGGCATCGCGCATGGTGTTCAGCGTGCCGACCGGCTTATATGCCGTGGACGACTGGATGGCATAAGGCAGGTAATAGTCGGCATATCTGTAGACATAGGCCGCCAGGATATCGGGATCATTGTTGGACTGAGCCGCGGCGGGCTGAACGGCTGAAAGCCAGACAGCGGCCGCCGCGCAGGCGAGAATGACCCGGAATGCTGCAAAACAAAACCGCATGGCAACATCTCCAAATATGAAAGACAATCTATGGCTGCATGAGACCATAGCTGCTGCTTCTTGACAATATCGAGCGTCGGCTCGGCGGCGAGCGTCGGGAACGGAAATCAGCCCAGAGGACGGAGACCCTGCCTCCTCGAGCGCCGTTCGATGAGCGCCGCAACGATCGCATAGACAACGAATATTCCGATCGCGATCGGAGCGCCCTCGATGATTCTCCAGCCCAGGCTGACCACCTTGTGGGCCACACTGCCGACGTCGCCGCCGTAAACGATGCAATCGCCCACGCCTCCCTCGTTCGGCGAGCATTTGGGGTTGACGAGATAGCTGATCGAAAGCATCGGGCCGAAATAGGGAACGAATGCGCAGATGAGACTGACCGCCAAAGCCAGCAGCAATCGGATCCATAGCCGGGACCATCCCAGCGTGATCAGCCAGCAGCAGGCGGCCAGCCACAGTGCCGCCAGCCCGTCGCCAAAGCGAGAGCCGACCAGCAAGCTCGCCTCCAGCGCATGACGGATGATTTCCGCGGCAGAAGATCCGATGGGACAGCCGGCATCGGTGCCGGGCTGGCATCCTGAGATGGCCGCGAAGAGAGACGTGAGCAGGATCGCCAGTTCCGGCACAAAGGGGAGGACAACGAACAGCAACAGGATCGCTCTCCAGCGCCGACGATGAGAATTCCCGTCAGGTTGCGATGTCATGCTGGCGCGGGCGACATTCCCCAAATGATCTTCCGCGAAGACCCCTGCCCTTACTACCTCTGATACAGGCTGACCGCAACGAGCATCGTTCGGTTCGCCCGAGACGGTCCTGGTGCCGCAGCAACCAATATCTCACACGCCCGTGAGACGACTTCGCGTCTCCCGTTCCGACGAAACGTCGGCTGGCCTGACGAAGCCATTTTCCCAGCGTCGCGAAAACCGCCGGAAAGAGATGGGGTCTAGAGTGGCCCTGAATGATCAACAGCGGAGTTCGGTCATGTGGAATCAACTGTTCAGCCTGATCTACCGCCTGTCCTGCCGGGCGACCCTGATCGAAATCGGCACCCATCGGCTGGCGCGCTAGCGGCCAAGCTGGCGCGATTTAGGTAAGGCGGATTGACCGGATAGCGGGGATGGCCATGCGTAAACTCATCCTGATCGTCGCTATGTCGCTGCTCGCAAGCGAGGCCCATGCCGGCGGCTCGCGCAGCCTCAGTCTTGCGGCGAGCACTTCCAATCAACAGGCGACCGAGCAGCCGGCCGCACCGGCGCCTGACGCATCGCAAGCGGTGCAGTCGCCGGCAGCAGCATTGCCTGCAACGACGACGCCGACCTCGCTCGCCGCAAC
>NZ_JALBGZ010000366.1:0-6394 GCF_023006515.1 Bradyrhizobium sp. PRIMUS42 | reverse complement strand
CATGCCCGTGATGTGCGAGGAGATCTCGTCGGTGGCCTTCGCGGTCTGGCTCGCCAGCGACTTCACTTCGCTCGCAACCACGGCAAAGCCACGCCCGGCTTCGCCGGCGCGAGCCGCCTCGATGGTGGCGTTGAGCGCCAAAAGGTTGGTCTGCTCGGCAATCGCCGTGATCAGCTTGACCACTTCGCCGATCTGCTGGGCCGCATGCGACAGCTTGCCGATGCGACCGTCGGTCTCCCTGGCCTGAACCACGGCGGCTTCCGCGATGCGGCTGGAATCGCGGACCTGGCGGCCGATCTCCTCGACCGAGGCCGAGAGCTCTTCCGTCGCGGTGGCGACAGACTGCATGTTGGAGGACGCCTGCTCGGAAACGCCCGCGACCTGGCTCGACAGGCTCTGCGTGGTCTCGGCGGTGCGGGTCAGCGTGGAAGCCGCCGATTCCAGCTGCACGGCGGAGGCCGAGACGTTGGAGACGATGGCGCCGACCGCACTCTCGAAATCATCGGCAAATCGGATCAGCTCGGAACGCCGGCTTGCAGCCTGCTCCCGATTCTGGACTTCGCTGGCGGCGGCATCGCGCTCGGCCTTTGCAACGGCCTGAACCTTGAACTCCTCGACCGCGCCGGCCATCTCGCCGATCTCGTCCTTGCGGCCGAGACCCGGCAGCACCACGTCGAAATTGCCCGAGGCCAGCTCGCGCATCGCCTTGCACATCGCGATCATCGGACGCGAGATGCCGGTGCCGAGTAGGAAGGCGAGAACCGCACCAAGCAGCGTACCGCCAATGGCGAGGATCAGAACCAGGTGCTCGGTCCGCCCGATGGTCGCTTCCGACTCCGACTCCAGCCGTTGCTGTTCGGCGACAAGGTCCGCCTTCATGGCGGTCGCTCCTTGCAGGATCGCGCCGGCCGAGCCGCTCATCGCGGTGACGAGGTCGTCGACCAACTTGGCTTGCGCAATCAGCTTCTCCAGCGCTTCGCGATAGGCTGTAAGAAACGCCTTGGCCTCCTTCAGGCCGGCGACGATCTTGTCGTCCATGGAATAGACCGCGCCGAGCGAGTTCTCGACGAACTTCAGTCGCGCCATCGCACTTGCGCCAACGGCCTGGTCGGAGTTGAGGATGAAATTGCTCGCGGCCGCACTCGCGGTCTGGAATTGGGCGTTGACTTGCTTGGTGCCGAATTCGATCGCCTGCGCCTCGGAGTCCGAGGCGTTGTTGCCGACGTCGTCCAGCTTGTATTTCAGGAGGTTGGCGTTGCGCTGAAGCTGATTCTGGACCAGAAGCGCGCTGTCGCGCTTGGCCTGCAGGATCTTGGCGAAGGTCGCGGAGAAGTTGGAAAATTCCTTGGCGAGCTTGTTGAGGCTCTCCAGCCGCGCCGGCTGCTTGGCATTCTTGATCGCCTGATCGATGGCATTCCTCAGGCTGGCCTCGGCGTCCAGCGCCGCCTTGGCGTCGTCGTCCTTCCCGGTCACCACGAAGTAACGGGCGGCCGAGCGATAGCCGAGCAGTTCGCGATCGATGTTGCGGGCAAGATCGGCCTCCGAGACGCTGCTCCGGTAGGATCCGACGCCTTCCGAAACGCGCTCGAAGCCGAAATAGGAGAAGGCCATGCTGCCGGCGGAGATCGCCAGCACGACGGCAAAGCCGAGGATGATCTTGGCGCGGAACCTGAGCGTGGGAAATATTGTGCGCTTTGACGGCGACGCGATACGCCCGGACATTCCCACCCCCATTATTTATTCCAAACAGCCGCGATCCGAAGGCGCCCCGCCTCCCCGACCGGATGCGCAAAACTAAGGCAGAAACGTCAAGGGGCGGTAAATTCGTCCTATCTCAGCGCGCGCCGGCTTCTTGGCCAAAGGCCCACCGAATGGGGCACCGGCTGGCATCCCACGCAAGCAGTGCACCTTAATAATGAGAATATGCTGGGGATCGCCCTCGCCCCCGCCTCAGCCGCCGAGCCGCGGACGCCGACTCGCAGAGCCATTGTGTCCCCGGCAGGATCAATGACTTTTCCATGACGTGGGCGACCAAAATCCTAGTTGCAAAGTTCCGGGTCGCTGTCTCTAATTAGAAGCAATCAAAATCAATCCCGGGAGGACCACACCGTGTCTACAGTCAAACTGACAGTGAACGGCAAGGCCGTTGCTGTCGACGTCGAGGACCGCACGCTGCTGGTCCACGTTTTGCGCGATCACCTCAACCTCACGGGGACCCATGTCGGCTGCGACACCAGCCAGTGCGGCGCCTGTGTCGTGCATATGGACGGAAGGGCGGTGAAATCCTGCACCATGCTGGCAGGGCAGGCCGACGGCGCCAGCGTCACCACCATCGAGGGCATCGCCAAGGGAGACGAACTGCACCCGATGCAGGCCGCTTTCCGCGACAATCATGGCCTTCAATGCGGCTACTGCACGCCGGGCATGATCATGTCGGCGATCGACATCGTGCATCGTCATGGCGGCCAGCTCGACGAGGCCACCGTCCGCAGCGAGCTGGAAGGCAATATCTGCCGCTGCACCGGTTACCATAACATCGTCAAAGCCGTGCTGGACGCAGCCGGACGCATGAAGGTCTCGCAGGCGGCCGAATAAAGCGGCGCGCCTCGAACGAACAAAATCACCGCTGCCGCTCTCGAAGGAAGGCGCAGCCATAAAATTTCCGGTCGGGAGGACCAGCCATGGGTGTTGAAGGCATCGGCGCGCGGGTCGTGCGCAAGGAAGACAAGCGTTTCATTACCGGCAAGGGCCGCTACGTCGACGACATCAAACTGCTGGGCATGACCCATGCCCATTTCGTCCGCAGCCCGCACGCCCACGCGATGGTGAAGGGGATCGATTCCTCCGCCGCGCTGAAGATGCCGGGCGTGGTCGCCGTGCTCACGGGCCAACAGATCGTCGACGACAAGGTCGGCAACCTCATTTGCGGCTGGGCCATCACCTCCAAGGACGGCAGCCCGATGAAGATGGGCGCATGGCCGGCAATGGCGCCGGAAACGGTGCGCTTCGTCGGTCAGGCCGTCGCGGTCGTGATCGCCGACAGCAAGAATCTGGCGCGCGATGCGGCGGAAGCCGTCGTCGTCAGTTACGAGGAACTTCCCGCGGTCGCCGACATCCACGCCGCGATCAAATCAGGCGCGCCGCAGCTTCATCCCGAGGCTCCCGGCAACCAGGTCTATGACTGGGTGATCGGCGATGAGGGCGCCGCCGATGCTGCCTTCGCCAAGGCCGCCAACGTCGTCAAGCTCGACGTCACCAACAACCGCCTCGCCCCCAACGCGATGGAGCCGCGCGCGGCGATCGCCGATTACGACGCTGCGGAAGAGCATTTCACGCTCTATACGACCTCGCAGAACCCGCACGTCGCCCGCCTCGTGCTGTCGGCGTTCTACAACATCGCCCCCGAGCACAAGCTGCGCGTCATCGCGCCCGACGTCGGTGGCGGCTTCGGCTCCAAGATCTTCATCTATCCCGAAGAGATGGTGGCGCTGTGGGCCTCCAAGAAGATCGGCCGTCCCGTGAAATGGACTGGCGACCGCACCGAGGCCTTCCTCACCGACGCGCATGGCCGCGACCATGTAACCCATGCCGAGATGGCGTTCGACGCCAGCAACAAGATCACCGGCCTCAAGGTGAAGACCTACGCCAATTTCGGCGCCTACATGTCGCTGTTCTCGTCGTCGGTGCCGACCTATCTCTATGCGACGCTGCTGTCGGGCCAGTACAACATCCCGGCGATCCATGCCGAGGTGGTCGGGGTCTACACCAACACCACGCCGGTCGACGCCTATCGCGGCGCGGGCCGCCCTGAGGCGAGCTATCTGATCGAACGTTTGATGGAGACGGCCGCACGGCAGCTCAAGGTCGATCCGGCCCAGCTGCGCCGGACCAACTTCATCACCCAGTTCCCGCATCAGACGCCCGTCATCATGGCTTACGACACCGGCGACTTCAACGCCTCGCTCGACGCGGCGATGAAGGCGATCGACTATGCCGGCTTCCCCGCCCGCAAGGCCAAGGCGAAAGCCGACGGCAAGCTGCGCGGCATCGGCGTGTCCTGCTACATCGAGGCCTGCGGCATCGCGCCGTCGAAGGCGGTCGGCAGCCTGGGTGCCGGCGTGGGCCTGTGGGAATCGGCCGAGGTGCGCGTCAACCCGGTCGGAACCATCGAGATCCTCACGGGCTCGCACAGTCACGGTCAGGGTCACGAGACCACATTCTGCCAGCTGGTCGCGGAGCGCCTCGGCGTTCCCATCAGCCAGGTCTCGATCGTCCATGGCGACACCGACAAGGTGCAGTTCGGCATGGGCACCTACGGCTCGCGCTCGGCGGCCGTCGGCCTCACCGCGATCCTGAAGGCGATGGAGAAGATGGAATCCAAGGCCAAGAAGATTGCGGCGCATGCGCTGGAAGCTTCCGAGGCCGACATCGTCATCGAGAACGGTGAGTTCAAGGTCACCGGTACCGACAAGGCGATTGCCCTGCCGATGGTCGCGCTCGCGGCCTATACCGCGCATAATCTGCCTGACGGGATGGAGCCGGGTCTGAAGGAAAGCGCCTTCTACGATCCGACCAACTTCACCTTCCCGGCCGGCACCTATATCTGCGAGCTCGAGGTCGATCCCGGCACCGGCAAGACCTCCTTCGTCAACTTCGTCGCGGCCGACGATTTCGGCCGGCTGATCAACCCGATGATCGTCGAGGGCCAGGTCCATGGCGGCCTTGTTCAAGGCATCGGGCAGGCGCTGCTCGAGCATGCGATCTACGATGCCAGCGGCCAGCCGGTCACGGCCTCGTTCATGGACTACGCGATGCCGCGCGCCGACGATGTGCCCTCCTTCAACCTCTCCCACACCACGACGCTGTGCCCGGGCAATCCCTTGGGCATCAAGGGTTGCGGTGAGGCTGGCGCGATCGGCGCCTCTGCAGCCGTGATCAACGCGATCACGGATGCGATCGGCAAGAACAATCTGGAAATGCCCGCAACCCCCGACCGGGTGTGGCGCACGATCCACGCGGCTTGAGAGGGAGCAACGAAGATGTACCAGACCAAATATCATCGCGCTTCCTCGGTCGACGAAGCCGTCAGCCTGTTCGGCAAGAGCAGCGAGGCGAAGTTTCTGGCCGGCGGCCAGACGCTGCTGCCGGTGATGAAGCAGCGACTCGCCAGCCCGTCGGACGTCATCGACCTCGGCAAGATCAAGGAGCTGCAGGGCGTCGAATTGTCGGGCGATACGCTGACCATCAAGGCCGCCACGACCTATTACGACATCATGACGAATGCCGATGTGAAGAAGGCGATTCCCGCGATCGCCCATCTCACCTCGGTGCTCGGCGACCCTGCCGTGCGCTATCGCGGCACGATCGGCGGCTCGATCGCCAACAACGATCCCGCCGCGGATTTCCCCGCTGCGTTGCTCGCACTCGGCGCCACCGTGAAGACCAACAAGCGGTCGATCTCGGCCGAGGACTTCTTCCAGGGCCTGTTCACCACGGCGCTCGAAGACGGCGAGATCATCACCGCCGTGTCGTTCCCGGTGCCGGCGAAGGCAGGCTATGAGAAGATGCGTCACCCCGCCTCGCGTTTCGCCCTGACCGGCGTGTTCGTGGCGCAGACCAAATCGGGTGAGGTTCGGGTGGCCGCCACAGGGGCCTCGCAGAGCGGCGTGATGCGGGTGCCCGCGATCGAAGCCGCGCTGAAGGCCAACTGGTCGCCATCGGCGATCGACAGCGTCAGCATTTCGGCGAACGGCTTGCTGGCCGACATCCACGGCACGGCGGAATATCGCGCCAACCTCGTCAAGGTGATGGCGCAGCGCGCGGTGACTGCTGCGGGCTGACAAGACCGCTCCAGCGCCTCAACACAAATTTTCCGCGGCGCGCACTTCGGTGCGCGCCGTTTTATTTTGGCCCTGCGGCATGAAAACCGCTTGCCTCGCTAGCGTGAAGGCGAGAAAAGTTAATCAGCCAATTAACTCGCCCCAAAGAGCAATGTCAGAGGTGATTGCCGCGCCACCGGCACCCGCCCCGCGACCCGAGGAAACAACAACGTGCTCGACAAACCAGCCCAAGAAAAATCAGACGGCTCCACCGTCCGCAGCTTCGGCCCGCTCTCGGGCTTCCGCATCGTCGAATTCGCCGGCATCGGCCCGGGCCCGTTCGCCTGCATGATGCTGGCCGACATGGGCGCCGACGTCGTCACGCTCGACCGCGTCGGCGCGAAGAAGAACATGAAGTCGGTGGCGGGCCGCGGCCGCAAGGTGATCGAGCTCGACCTCAAGGACAAGGCGGCAATCGCGCAAGCGCTGGACCTGCTCGCGAGCGCCGATGCGCTGGTCGAAGGTTTTCGTCCCGGCGTGATGGAGCGGCTCGGCCTCGGGCCGGACGTCGTGCT
>NZ_JALBGZ010000365.1:0-6395 GCF_023006515.1 Bradyrhizobium sp. PRIMUS42 | reverse complement strand
GGCCAACATTTCCTATGCGCTGGACAATTTCGCGCGCGAGACCGCGCAGCAGGCCAGCGAACGGACGGCGCGGCGTGTTGTTGGTGACCCGTCGCGAGGCCAATTCGTTCAACGACCCGATGGTCTCGCTGTTCGAGCGCATGTCGGCCAACATTTCCTATGCGCTGGACAATTTCGCGCGCGAGACCGCGCAGCAGGCCAGCGAACGGACGGCGCGGCGGCTCAACCGCATGTTCGGCGCCCTCAGCGCCACCAACGAAGCCATCCTGAGTGCCAAGACCGAGCAGGAGCTGTACCAGCTCGTATGCGACGCGTCCGTCCATGGCGGCAAGTCGCTCGCGACGGTCGTCCTGCTGAAGGAGCAGGAATCCCACTGGCTGAAACCCGTCGCCGGCACGGGCCAGAATCTGGAGCTCGTTGCCCAGACCCAATATTCCGTCGATGCCGCCAATCCCTATGGCCGTGGAATCTCCGGTACGGTCTTTCGCAGCCAAAAGCCCCTTGTCGAGGACGACCTCGTCAGCCACACCAAGGGAACGCCGTGGGAGCAGGCCAATATCAATACGGGCGTCGCAGCCCTCGTCGCGGCTCCGCTGATCAAATATGGCAAGAGCGTCGGCATTATTCTGTTCTTCATCAGCAAGTCCTGGGCCAAGGACGAGGAAGTCGTCGCGCTCCTGATGCGCATGGCGGAGAACGTCTCGTTCGCAATCGAGAATTTCGACCGGGAGTCCGAAAAGGCCATAATCGCCGCGGAAGAGGAACGGCTGGCGCGCATGTATGCGGCGCTCAGCGCTACCAACGAGGCGATCATCCGGGCGACGTCGCGTGCCGAGCTGTTCGATCTCGTATGCGAAGCTTCGTTCCGGGGCGGCAAGTTCGGCTCTGCGACGATCGCGCTCGCCGAGCCTGCCTCCGAAATGCTGCGCGTCGTCGCTTCCGCAGGACCGAACTCCGACGAAGTGCGCAAGCTCAAATTTGCAACGACGGACACAGTGCCGGAAGGGCGAGGCCTGACCGGCACGTGTTTCCGCACCAGAAAGCCCTGCCTGACCAACGACCTGCTGTCCGATGACCGCCTCAAGCCGTGGTACGACAGCGCGCGCCGCACCGGCATCAAGTCCTCCGCTGCCTTGCCGTTGCTCAACGGCGACCGCACCGAAGGCGTGTTCCTGTTCAATTCCCTCGAGATCGGCACGTTCACGCCCGAGTTGGTCGAACTGCTGGAACGTCTTGCGCGCAACGTGTCATTTGCGGTCGCAAATCTCGACCGCGCCGAGGAGAAGGCGAAGGCCGACAAGCAGCGAGACCGGCTGAGCGGCATGTTTGCGGCGTTGAGCGCCACCAACGAAGCCATCATGCGCGCCGAGACTCGCGAGGAGCTGTTCGACGTCGCATGTCAGGCGGCCGTGCTCGGCGGTATGTTCGCCTCGGCGACGATTGGAATCATCGACGAGACATGTGATCTGGTCCGGGTCGTCGCCGTGAAGGGGCGTCTCCAGGAGCGAATGGTCGGACGCAGCTGTGCGATTTCCCCGGATCACCCCGAGAGCCAGGGAATCATCGGAATCTCGGTGCGGACGCGTCGGCCCAGTGTCATCAACGACTATATGCACGATCCCCGCTCGGCACACTGGCACTCCAAGGCAGTCGAGGATGGGACCCGTGCCGCTGCAAGCTTCCCGCTTTTGCGCGCCGGCCAGGAGCCGATCGGCATCCTGCTGTTCCTTGCTCCGGAGGAAGACACATTCACGCCCGATCTGGTCGAGCTGCTGGCCCGTCTCGCGGAAAACGTCTCGTTCGCGCTCGACAATTTCGATCGCGCTGAGGAAAAGGCCCGCACCGAGGCGCAGAAGGAGCGGCTGACGCGCATGTTCGCGGCCTTGAGCGCGACCAACGAGGCGATCATGCGGGCGAAGTCGCGCGCCGAATTGTTCGACCTCGTGTGCCTTGCGGCGTCGAACGGCGCCAAGTTCACCTCGACCACGATCGCGCTGGCCAGGGCCGGCACCGACCAGCTCGAGATCGTGGCCGCCGCCGGTCCGTCCGCCGACACGACACGCAACGTCCGTCTCTCCATCGATCCCGAGCGGCCCGAAGGGCGCGGGATGAGCGGCACGGCGTTCCGGACCCGGCGGCCCTGCATCAGCAACGACTATCTCACCGACCAGCGCGTGAGTGCCTTCCACGCCGTCGTTCGGGGCGATGGTGCGCGCTCGGGCGCGGCGATCCCGCTCATCGTTCACGACCTCGCCGTCGGCGTCATGATCTACATGTCGACCGAAAAGGATACCTTCACGACTGAGTTCGTCGAGCTGTTGAAGCGCCTCGCCGACAACGTCGCCTTCGCGATGGAGAATTTCGATCGCGCGGACGAGAAGAACGAGGCGGACGAGCGGATCGAGTACCTCGCCTCCCATGACAGCCTGACGGACCTTCCGAACCGCGAAACCTTCAACGGGCTTTTGCGCAAGGCGATCGACGTTGCCGAGCATCACGACCACCGTTTTGCGGTGCTGTTCATCGACCTCGACCGTTTCAAGGTCATCAACGATTCGCTGGGGCACGAGGCCGGCGACCTGCTCTTGCTCGAAGTGGCGAACCGCTTGCGCGGCGCGTTGCGGACGAGCGACGTGGTGGCACGGCTCGGCGGCGACGAGTTCGTGGTAATCCTCGATCAATGCGGCGAGATCGATGACGTCCAGCGGATCGCGACCGGGCTCCTGACGGCACTGGCCGAGCCCATGGAGCTGGCCGGGCACGAGTGCCACACCACGGCTTCGATCGGCATCGCGATGTATCCGGCCAACGGTTCTGATGCGCAGACGCTGACAAAGAACGCCGACATGGCGATGTATCTTGCCAAGGAAGACGGCAAGAACGGCTGCCGCTTCTTCTCCAAGGAAGTGAAGACGCAATCGATCGAACGGCTCTCGCTGGAGAGCGCGCTGCGCCGGGCGCTGGAGCGCGGGCAGTTCTCATTGAACTACCAGCCCAAGGTGGAGATGGAGACCGGCCAGATCACCGGCGTGGAAGCGTTGCTGCGCTGGACGCATCCTGACCTCGGCAGCGTCTCGCCGGCGCAGTTCATTCCGCTTGCGGAGGAAACCGGGCTGATCGTGCCGATCGGCCGCTGGGTGCTCAACGAGGCCTGCGCCCAGGCCATGGCCTGGCAGCGCCGCGGCCTGTTGCCGCTATCGATGGCGGTCAACCTGTCGCCGCGGCAGTTCGCCGACGAGCATCTGTTGCAGGACGTCGACGAGGCGCTGGCCGCCAGCGGCATGTCGCCGGTGCTGCTCCAGCTCGAGGTCACCGAGAGCATGATGATGCGCAATGTCGGCCGCGCGCTCAAGGTGCTCGACGCCATCCAGAGCCGCGGCATTCGTCTTGCCATCGACGATTTCGGTACCGGCTATTCGTCGATGTCGCTGATGAAGCATTTCCCGATCGACACCATCAAGATCGACCGCTCGTTCGTGCGGGACCTGCCGCAGGATTCGGAAGACCAGGCGATCGCGCAAGCGATCATCAGCATGGGCAAGGCGCTCGGCATGACCGTCGTCGCCGAAGGCGTCGAGAACGTCGAGCAGGAGGCGTTCCTGCGCAGCCATGGCTGCGATGAGATGCAGGGCTTCCTCATCTCCAAGCCCTTGCCGGCGCGGCAGATGGCCGAGCTGCTGCGGCCCATGGTTCTGCCTGTCGCGCCGCCGCTCCAGCCGGAGCCGGATGCTGCAGTCACGGAAGCTGCGGCGTCACGGCTGAAACGCGCTGTCGTCTGACGGCTGCGGGTGCAGCTCGCGGACGTCTTGTTCTCCGCCCTCGATCTTGCTCGGAAAATCCTGAGGTCCCGTCAGCGAGGTCTGCTCGACGAACAGCGCGAGAATCGTGCGCGCGCCCTCGGCGAAGCTCGACCCGTCGTTCAAGCCGAGCTCGGCGCACCATGCGCAACCCATCGGCTCATTGTCGTCGAACACCGCCATCGCAGGACCCCACCACCAGGCAGGCGCGGGCGAGCGCTCGTCCGCGGGCACGACCTGCCAGCGGGCGAATTCTTCCATCACGCGCTCGAACTCCAGGCGTGCGGCCTGATGCATGCGGTCGATACTCCCTAAATCCACGCCCGATGGACGGGCCGACTGGCGGATTTGATAGTGGTCGTCGTTCGGAAAAATCGGCTCGCGCCAATGAGCGCAGCCATGCAGGCCGACATCGTCGTCGGCTGTGCGTAAGGATGCGGCGGTCAGCAATATGCTGGCGGCGGCAACGAATATGCATTCTAGCCGTGTCGAGGCACGGCAGGCAAGGCGCGGGTGCGCCGATTGCCTAACGCGGCCTGAACGGATGCGCCTTCTGGTGCCAGGCCCAGGCGGTGCGGATGACCGTAGGCAGGTCGGAGTGACGCGGCACGAAGTTCAGCACCTTCCGTGCCGCGGAGGGGTCGGCGACGAGATAAGTGGGATCGCCGGCGCGGCGCGGCTTGACGGTGTGGGGCACTTCACGCCCGGTCTCCTGCCTGATCGCGTTGAGGATCTCGCGCACGGAAAAGCCCGAACCGGTGCCGAGATTGAAGCTGCCGCCGGCATGCCCGTCTTCGAGAAGCTTCAGTGCCGCGACATGCGCCGCTGCAAGGTCGGTGACGTGGATGTAGTCGCGGATCGCGGTTCCATCGGGCGTGTCGTAGTCGTCGCCGAACACCGCGAAGTCGACATGGCCCTGCAGTGCCATCATGGCGCGGGGAATGAGGTGGGTTTCGTTGTCGCGCAACTCACCGATGCCGCCTGAGGGATCGGCGCCGCTGGCGTTGAAATAACGCAGGCAGAACGCGCCGAAGCCGTAGGCCGAGCGGTAATCAGCAAGCATCCGCTCGATCATCCATTTCGATGCGCCGTAGGGATTGATCGGCACGCAGGGAAAGTCTTCCGGCAGTTCCTTGGAGTCGGCATTGCCGTAGACGGCGCCGGTCGAGGAGAACACGATGCGATGGCAGCCGGCGTTGCGCATCGCCTGCAATAGCGACAGCGTTCCCTGCACATTGTTGACGTAATATTTCTGCGGATCGGTCATGGATTCGCCGACGAGACTCGCCGCCGCGAAATGCATCACCGCCGTGATCTTGTGGTCGGCGAAGGCGCGGGCCAGCGTCGTGCCGTCGAGCAGATCGCCGGTCACCAGGGGGCCGGTCACGAAGCTGCGATGGCCTGTCGAGAGATTGTCATAAACGATGGGCTGATAGCCGGCAGCGGTCAATGCGCGGCAGGCATGCGAGCCAATGTAGCCAGCGCCCCCTGTGACGAGGACGGTCGGTCGGTCGGTCATGTCGTCTTCTGCTCTTCTCTTAGCGGAGGGGTCGGTTGCGGCCGAAGAGAAGATAGAGCGCGCGGGGGTTGGTGGTCAAATAGCGCCAGAACAGGCGGCGTGGCTCGAGCCAGGTGCGCCAGACCCATTCGAGTCCCATCTTCTGCATCCATTGCGGTGCGCGTGCGCGGCTGCCGGACAAAAAATTGAACAGGCCGCCGGATGTCTTGATAACGCCTACATTGGTGAGATGCGGCGTGAATTCCTTCACGAATGCCTGCTCGTTGGGCACGCCAAGCGCGACCCACAGATAATCAGGCGCAAGCGCGTTGATCTCCTCGATCTTCGCACGTAGCGCGTCGCCTCGCAGATAGCCGTGGCTGTGCCCGACGATCTTGAGATTCGGATACATCTTCTGGACGTTCTCGACCGCCACGATATTCTCGGCCTCGCTGGCGCCGAACATGTAGAAGGTGCGGCCGACCGCTTCCGCCTTGCGCGCGACGATGTGGAACAAATCCGTGGTCGCGACGCGCTCGGGCAGCGGAAACCAGGATTGCAGCTTCGAGGCCGCCACCAGCGGCTGGCCGTCGGCGTTGATCAGGTCGGCAGCGCGGAACAGGCGCTCGGTCTGCGGCTCGGTCGAGCAGCGCGCCAGGACCTCGCCATTGGCCGAGGTCAGGAACAACGGACGGCCGATGCGGTGATTGGGATCGGTCGCCTCGATCATGAAATCGGCGGTGGCTTCCAGGTCGAGCGCGGCCATGCGAAGCCCGCCGACGGTAATTCGCGGCACGTCGGCAGTCGCTGCCCGTCCGTCGAGGTTGACGCGGCGCTCAAGCATATTGTCTGCCTCGCTGGCGCGTTTCAATTGCAGGGGTGAGCTCGTCGAGCACGACGCCGACGAGCTTGCGCTCGGCCCGGCCGAGCGCGGTCAGGATCTCTTCCAGGCTGTCGTTGATGTCGAGGCTGGTCGGCAGCACCGCCACCAGCGCGTCGGTGTCGTCGAGCAGCTTGCGGCCGGCGGCCGAGAGCGGCATCGCAGGGCCGTCGAGGATTACGAGGTCATAGCCGCCGGCGGCGCGGAGTCGATCATGGTG
>NZ_JALBGZ010000364.1:0-6412 GCF_023006515.1 Bradyrhizobium sp. PRIMUS42 | reverse complement strand
TCGCCGCTCGCGGCTTCGTCGAGCCCGCCGGCGGCCGCGGCCTGATCGTGCGCAATCTCGACATCTCCGAGGTGCTTGAACTCTACGCCATGCGCGAGATCATGGAAGGCGCCGCCGCGCGCCTTGCCGCCGAGCACGCCTCCGCCCCCGAGATCGATGCCATCAGGGATATCGAGCAGGCTTTTGTCGAGGCGTCGGAGACCGACGCAGCCGAGATGGCAAGAGAAAGGGCAAGGCTCAATCGCGCCTTCCACGAGGCCATCTGCCGCGCCGCGCGCAACCGCTATCTCGACAATGCCTCCCGCGAATTGCAGGACTGGATCGCCCTGCTCGGTCCGACCACATTCACCGTATCGGGCCGCCCGTCGACCAGCCACGGCGAGCATCAGGCCATCATCGACGCCATCGCCGCGCGCAAAGGCGATGAGGCGGAGCAACTCGCGCGCGCGCATATCCGCGAGGCGCTGCGCTGTCGGCTCAAGCTGCTGCAGAAGCAATAGGCCTGTGGCTCACGCTTCCCAAATGCGCACCAGCAGCCAATAGCCGCCGAGCAAGCTGATCACCGCCGACACCATGTAGACCAGTCTCGCCGCCCTCACCGGCCCGGCCCGGTCGGTCGTGGTCAGCCGGTCCAAGAAGCCGAGCGCCGGCAGCGCGACCGCGACGATCGCGATCTGCCCGATCTCCACGCCGATGTTGAAGGCGGCGAGCGCCGGTACTGCTGCGTTTGGCGGCAGGCCGATCTCGCGAAGCGCTCCGGCGAAGCCAAAGCCGTGGATCAGTCCGAACAGAAAGGTCATGCGCCAGCGCTTGTCGACATCGCGTGAGAAGAAGTTCTCCACGGCCACGAAGACGATCGAGGCGGCGATCGCAGGCTCCACAATGCGGCTTGGGATGACGAGGAGGTTCAGCGCGGCCAGCGACAAGGTGATCGAATGGGCGATGGTGAAGGCCGTCACGATCTTGACGACGGGAAGGAGCTGTCTGGCCCACAACACCACGGCAATCAGGAATGCGACGTGATCGTAGCCGAGGAAGATGTGCTCGATGCCGGTCAGGCCATAGCGCTGCATGGTCGACCACAGCGGCGGCGCAGTTGAGAGCGTGACCGACGTATTGCCGGCGTCCAGCAAGGCCTGCACCTCCGACCTGCCCTGCGCGATCAGCACGACTTGGCGTGCGCCCGGATCCTTCTCGGTCAGCACGGTGGAGCGGTAGATGATGTCGCCGCCGGCCTCGGCGCAGGCAAAGCTGTTGCGATAGATGATGCCGTCGCCGTCGGCCAGGATCGCTGCATCTCCGGCCGGACAGGCCCTGGCCCCGCCCGTTACGGCCAAGTGCGTGCGCATATAGGCGAGGATGGCTGCTCCGGCCGCTTCGACCGCCGCGGGATCGACCGCGTCCCGTCTCGAATCATAGGTCTTCGTGCCGATCAGGCGATCGACATCGCCGCCCTTCAATCCGAGCTCGACCCTCACCGTGCGATCGGGGCTCAGCGCCACGCGCGCCGTGACGAGGTTGACCTGATGCGCCTCAGCCGGAAGACCGATGCCGAGCAGAACCGCAAGCCACATCAGCCGCGGCCATCTCATGGTCCCACCCCATTGCCGTCACGCCAGCACATCCGCCACGACCGCCTTCAGGAGGTCCTTCACATCAGCCGGTCTCAGCCGCACCTGCAATCCGCGCTGACCGCCATTGAGATAGACTTGGTCGTGCGCGAGCGCGCTCTGCTCGATCACGGTGCCGACCTGCTTGCGCTGTCCGAACGGGCTGATGCCTCCGACCTTGTATCCGGTGACGCGCTCGGCCTCGGGTGGCTTCATCATCTGCGCCGACTTGCCGCCCGCGGCCGCTGCGAGCTTCTTCATCGAGACCTCCTGGTCGGATGGGACGACGACGCAGACCGGCTTGCCGTCCACCAGCGCCATCAGCGTCTTGAGGACGCGCGCCGGGTCCTCGCCGAGCGCGGCGGCGGCCTGAAGGCCGATACTCTCGGCGTCAGGATCGTAGTCGTAGGCATGGACGGTGAAGGCAATACCGGAGGCCGTGAGCGCTCGGGTGGCGGGCGTAACTTTGGACATGCGCCATGTCTACCACCGTCGTTGCGAGGAGCGAAGCGACGAAGCAAGCCAGAATCTTGCCGTTGAGGCGGCCTGGATGGCTTCGCTTCGCTCGCAATGACGGTGTAGACACGTTTGTGCACCACACCCTCGACCATCGCCCGGCTTGACCGGGCGATCCAGTATTCCAGAGACGTCAGCGATTGAACCGAAAGGCCGCGGCGTACTGGATGCCCCGGACAAGCCGGGGCATGACGGCGGTTTTTGTGGCAAGCCTCGTGCGCGGGGACGACAGCGGAATTTGGTGATCCTACGCCGTCAAACTCCACGGGCAGAAGGTCCTCCCTACTCCGCCGCGTCCCGCATTTCCGCGCGCTCGGCCCTGGCCGCGCAGAACTTGAATTCCGGGATCTTGCCGAACGGATCGAGCGCCGGGTTGGTCAAGAGATTCGCTGCCGCTTCCGCGTAGCAGAACGGCATGAACACCATGTTCTCCGGCACGTCGCGGTCGGAGCGCACCTTGACCTCGACGGCGCCGCGGCGGGTCTCCAGCCGAATGAAATCGCCGGGCGCGAGCTTCTTCATGCGCATGTCCTTTGGCGACATGAAGGCGACCGCCTCCGGCTCGATCTGGTCGAGCACCTGCGCGCGACGGGTCATCGAGCCGGTGTGCCAGTGCTCCAGCACGCGGCCGGTCGACAGCACCATCGGATATTCGGCGTCGGGCACTTCGTCCGGCGGTATGACGTGAGCCGGCACGATCTTGCCGCGGCCGCTCGCGGTCGGGAAGCCCGTGGTGAAGATGATCTCGTTGCCGGGCACGTCGGGACCGTCGACCGGATAGGTCACCGCGCCTTCGCGCACCAGCCGCTCCCAGGTGATGTTCTTCAGCGACGGCATCAGCTGCGCCATCTCGGTGAAGACGTCGCCGGGGCCGGCATAATTCCACGGCAGGCCCATGCGCTTGCCGATCTCCTGAATGATCCAGAGATCCTGCCGCGCATCACCGGGTGGCTTGATCACCTGGCGCGCGAGCTGCACGCGGCGATCGGTGTTGGTGAACGAGCCTTCCTTTTCCGCAAACGCCGAGGCAGGCAGGATGACGTCGGCGTGGAACGCGGTCTCGGTGACGAAGAGATCCTGCACCACGAGATGGTCGAGCATCGCGAGCGCCTGGCGCGCATGCTGGAGATCGGGATCGGACATCGCGGGATTCTCGCCCTCGATATACATGCCCTTGATCTCACGGGCATGGATCGCGTTCATGATCTCGACCACGGTGAGGCCGCGAACGGGATCGAGGTCCTGATCCCACAACTTCTCGAAGGCCCCGCGCAAATCGTCGCGGCTGACCGGCTGATAGTCCGGCAAAAACATCGGGATCAGACCGGCGTCGGAGGCGCCCTGCACGTTGTTCTGGCCGCGCAGCGGATGCAGGCCGGTGCCGGGCCGACCGACCTGGCCGGTGATCAGCGCCAGCGCAATCAGGCAGCGCGCATTATCGGTGCCGTGGACATGCTGGCTGATGCCCATGCCCCAGAAGATGATCGACGACTTCGCCCGCGCATAGGTCCGCGCGACCTCGCGCAGCGTTTGCGCCGGGATGCCGCAGATCGCTTCCATCTTCTCCGGCGTGAACTCCTTGATCTTCTCCTTGAGGTCGTCGAAGCCCTCGGTGTAGCCGGCGATGTACTGGTCGTCGGTCAGGCCTTCCGTGATGATCGTGTTGATCATCGCGTTCAGCATCGCGACGTCGGAGCCGGGCTTGAACTGCAGATGCTTGGTCGCGTGGCGCGACAGCGTCTGCCGGCGCGGATCCATCACGAACAGCTTTGCGCCGTTCTGCTTGACCGCGTTCTTGATGAAGGTCGCCGCGACCGGATGGTTCACGGCCGGATTGGCGCCGATCACGATGATGACTTCGGCGTCCATCGCAGCGGCGAACGGCGCCGACACCGCGCCCGAGCTCAGGCCTTCGAACAGCGCGGCGACCGAGGAGGCGTGGCACAGTCGGGTGCAATGGTCGACGTTGTTCGAGCCGAAACCGGTGCGCACCAGCTTCTGGAACAGATAAGCCTCTTCGTTCGAGCCCTTGGCCGAGCCGAAGCCCGCCAGCGCCTTCACGCCCTTCTCGTCGCGGATCTTGACGAGGCCCTTGGCGGCGATGTCGAGCGCTTCTTCCCAGCTTGCCTCGCGGAAATGGGTGAAGGGGTTGGCCGGATCGACCTGGTCGTTGGAATCCTTCTTCGCATTCGGCAGCCGAACCAGCGGCTTTGTCAGGCGATGCGGGTGGTGGATGTAGTCGAAGCCGAAGCGACCCTTGACGCAGAGGCGGTTGTGATTGGCGGGGCCGTCGCGGCCTTCCGCATAGATCACCTTCTCGTCCTTGACCTCGTAGGTAACCTGGCAGCCGACGCCGCAGAACGGGCAGAGCGAATCGACCTTCTTGTCCGCGTAAGTCACGCGGGTCTGCTTCTCGTCGAGCATCACGGCCGGCATCAACGCGCCGGTCGGACAGGCCTGCACGCATTCACCGCAGGCGACGCAAGTGGACTCGCCCATGGGATCGTCGAAGTCGAACACGATCTTCGAGCCGTGATTACGGTAGGCCATACCGATGACGTCGTTGACCTGGACCTCGCGGCAGGCGCGCACGCAGAG
The DNA here is from genome assembly GCF_023006515.1 of Bradyrhizobium sp. PRIMUS42. Classification (NCBI taxonomy): domain Bacteria; kingdom Pseudomonadati; phylum Pseudomonadota; class Alphaproteobacteria; order Hyphomicrobiales; family Nitrobacteraceae; genus Bradyrhizobium; species Bradyrhizobium sp. PRIMUS42. The sequence goes on along the minus strand of NZ_JALBGZ010000364.1, from coordinate 1,688 downwards.
GCCGCACTGGATACAGGCATCGAGATTGACGCGCATCGCCGGATGGCTGGCGTCGGTCGCCCAGCGCTCGGCGGCGGGGAAGCGGCTCTCGGTGACGCCTGTCGTCTCGGCCCAGTGCCAGAACTTCGAATCCGGATCGTGGCTGGTCTCGCGCGCCGGCTGGTCGGCGACGAGCAACTCCATCACCATCTTCTGCGCCGACACCGCCCGCGCAGACTCGGTCTTCACCTTCATGCCGACCGACGGCGTACGCTTGCAGGATGCCGCCAGCACGCGTTCGCCCTCGATCTCGACCATGCAGGCGCGGCAATTGCCGTCGGGGCGATAGTCTGGCGCCGGCGAGTAGCACAGATGCGGGATGTCGCGGCCCTGGCGCTTTGCGACCTGCCAGATGGTCTCGCCGGCATTGGCTTCGACCTGCTTGCCGTCGAGCTCGAACGTAATCTTGGTCATTCAGCCGCTTCCTTGAACTCGTCAGGGAAATATTTGATCACGGTGGACAGCGGATTCGATGCTGCCTGTCCAAGCCCGCAGATCGAGGCATCGCGCATCGCTTGGCTCAATTCTTCCAGGAGAGCGCGGTTCCAGACCGGCTTCTGCATCAGAGCTGCCGCCTTCTGGGTTCCGACGCGGCACGGCGTGCACTGGCCGCAGCTCTCGTCCTCGAAGAACTTCATCAGGTTCAGCGCCGCCGCGCGCACGCTGTCCTTCTGCGACAGGATCACGATCGCGGCCGAGCCGATGAAGCAGCCGTATTTCTCCAGCGTGCCGAAATCGAGCGGAATGTCGTCCATCGACGCCGGCAGAATGCCGCCGGACGCGCCGCCCGGCAAGTAAGCATAGAACTGATGGCCGTCGGCCATGCCGCCGCAATATTCGTCGATCAGCTCGCGCACAGTGATGCCCGCGGGCGCCAACTTCATGCCCGGGTTCTTGACGCGACCCGAGACCGAGAAGCTGCGCAGGCCGTTGCGCTCATGACGGCCGTGGCCCTTCCACCAGTTGGCGCCCTTCTCGACGATGTCGCGCACCCACCACAGCGTCTCGATGTTGTTGATCAACGTCGGCAGGCCGAACAGGCCGACCTGGAACGGATAAGGCGGCTTGTGCCGGGGCAGGCCGCGCTTGCCCTCGATGCTTTCGAGCAGCGAGGATTCCTCACCGCAGATATAGGCGCCGGCGCCGCGGCGCATGTGCAGCGTCGGACCGCCCGGTGGAAGCTTTGCGATCTCGCGCTCCAGGATCTCGCGTGAGGCCGGATATTCGTCGCGCAGGTAGATGTAGACGTCGGAGGCCTGCACCACATGCGCACCGATCAGCATGCCCTCGATGAAACGGTGCGGATCGCTTTCGAGGTAGACGCGGTCCTTGAACGTGCCGGGCTCGCCCTCGTCGCCGTTGATCGCCATCAGTCGCGGGCCGGGCTCGCCGAGCACTGCGCGCCATTTGCGTCCTGTCGGGAAGCCGGCGCCGCCGAGGCCGCGCAGCGAAGCATCATCGAGCGCCTTCAGAAGGTCGTCCTTTGACAGCTCGCCGGAGCGCAGGCGGCCCAGCAGCTTGTAGCCGCCCCCGGCAACATAGGCCTCATAGCCGACATAGTTGGGCAGATGCGCGTGGGTGTCGCCGGCCTTCGCGGCCGCCATGACGTTGGCCACGCTCGCGTGGTCGACGAAATTGTGCCCGACCTC
>NZ_JALBGZ010000363.1:0-6423 GCF_023006515.1 Bradyrhizobium sp. PRIMUS42 | reverse complement strand
CTTGCGCGGCTGGCGCCGCGAGCTGTTCGGCGATGCCGCGCTGAAGCTGAAGCGCGGCGAGCTGGCGCTGGCGATCGAGAAGGGGCGCGTGATCGGGGTTCAGCGGGCGTAGGCTCAGCCAACGCGGAATAATGCCGGATCGTCATCCTGAGGCGCGAGGCGCGAGGTGCAGAGCAGCGTGCGCGGAGCCTCGAAGGATGAACGCCCCGCTGCGGCAGCCGGGCCGTCGCCCTGCGAGGCTCGCCGAAGAGGCGAGCACCTCGGGGTGACGGTGATGGATTGGAGCTCGCTGCTCCCACATCGTCGTTGCGAGCGCAGCAAAGCAATCCAGACTGTCTCCGCGGACAGACACTGGATTGCTTCGTCGCTGCGCTCCTCGCAATGACGGAATTTGACGCACCTGCCAGCCTTAAGCCGGCGTCAGTTTGGCCACATCCGCCATCAAAACGATTCGCCGCTCTTGGCCAGCGCCATCAGCGTCGGCGCCATCGCGTCGGGCTCGCGCACGTCGGCGGCCTGCTCGAGATGGTCGCGCGTGAGATTGGAGAGCTTGCGATGGTCGATGAAGATGGTGGGACGTCCGTCTTTCGGCACCAGCGCGTAGGACAGCGGCAGCGGGGTATGGGCGACGTCGGCGCCGCGGATGTTGAAGGTCCAGGCGACCGCGTGGCTGTCCGACAAAACCAGCGCGTCGACACCGAGCTTGCCGATCTCGCTTTTGATCTGCGTCAGCTTCTCAGCCTCCGTAACGCCGGCATGTGCCAGTGTGTGGATGGCGACGGGGGCGAGCGGCGGCTGCGGGCGGTCCTGCCAGATCGCGTCGATTGGATTGCTGTCGACGGCGACCAACTCGGCACCGGCCTTGGCGCATGCCGCGGACAGGCGTTCGGCTGCCGCAAAAGTGTGCAGCCATGGATCAAATCCAAGGCGGTCACCGGCTTTCAGATGCGCCGACACCCAGCTCTCCGGCGGCGGGTCGATCAGCGATTCCACGGCCCAGGCCTTTGCATCGACCTGCTTGGCGGCCTGAAGCGTGTAGCGGCCGTCGACGAACAATGCGGCCTCCCGGGTCAGGACCACCGCGAATCCCGCCGAACCCGTGAACCCGGTCAGCCAGGCCAGCCGCTCTTCCGACGGCGGCACATATTCGTTCTGCTGCTGATCGGCGCGTGGAATGACGAAGCCGGTCAGCTTGCGGCGGGCGAGTTCTTCGCGAAGTGCGGCCAGCCGTGCGGTCAATGCGACGCCGGCCTCCGGCTCCTCGAATGTCTGGAAGTGTGCTTCGAACATGGTGGATCACTTTAGGATCATGGGGACGAGTCCGCAATCTGGGCGCATTTGCGTCGCATCTGGCATGGACCGTGCTTGAAATGGTTCCACTCGAGTCGAGTGGAGTAAGGATGCGGCAGTCGCGCTTTGTCCGGATAACAGGGAAATTCGAGCAGGTGGTTCATCTCAACGACGAGGGGACACACGATGCCAGCATTCACGTTTGAGAAGATTTCGCCGCCGGTGCGTCGGGCTCCCACTGCGGCGGCACCGCAGAAGCCGCGCAGCGTCATCAGCCAGGTGATCGACCGCATCGCCGAGCGCCGCGCAAGGCGTACGTTGCAGGACGAGCAAGCGATGCGCCGCGACGAGAAGCCGGCGGAGTAGCGGCATCGATGATGCCGCAGGGTGGGCAAAGGCGCGAAGCGCCGTGCCCACTATCTCTCTCGGTCGCAAAAAGTGGGTGGGCACGCTTCGCTTTGCCCACCCTACGGCACCTGTGCAGGCTATCCCATCTTCCGCAGCAGCAAGCTGCTCCACCCCTCGATCCGCAGATGCTTCAACGGCGCGAGGCCGCGCGCGCGGTAGGCGGCGATCACGGCGGGGGCCTGGTGCGTCAGCAGGCCGGAGAGGATGACGCTTCCGCCGGGCGCGAGATGCCGCGCCATCGGGCCCGCCAATTGCCTGAGCGGGTTGGCAAGGATGTTGGCCAGCACCAGGTCGAACGGACCGGCCTGGCCAAAATCCGGCGCAGCGAAGCCGGTGGCGCGGATCACCCGCACCAGGTTGCCGACTTCATTCAGCCCCGCATTCTCGGCCGCCACCCGCACCGAGGGCGGGTCGATGTCGGAGGCGAGCACATGGCGGTGCAAGGCTTTCGCCGCGGCGATCGCCAGCACGCCGGTGCCGGTGCCGAGGTCGAGCAGGTTCCTCGGACGGCAACTCTTCAGGACATGGTCAAGCAGCAGTAAACAGCCGCGGGTGGTGCCGTGATGGCCGGTGCCGAAGGCGAGCGCGGCCTCGATCTCGATCTTGAGCTTGTTCGCCGTCACGCGGTCACGGTCGTGGCTGCCGTGCACGACAAAACGACCGGCCGGCACCGGGACGAGATCTTCCAGGCTGGCCTTGACCCAGTCCTTGGCCTCCATCGTGTCGAAGATGAGCGTATCGGCAATCTCATTTCCTGCCGAAGTTACAACGAGTTCGCGCAATAGCACCTGGTCGGGCGCCTCGGCGAAATGCAGCGTGACGTCCCATTGTCCGTCCGGCCGCTCGAAGGCGGCGACCGCCGCATCGCCCTCGAAAAACACCTCGGTGAGCACGTCGACGACGCGCCTGGCGTCGGCCTCGCTGCCGATCGAAAAGCTGGCGCGATGGGTCGGAGAAGGCTGCATTCAGGGTTCCGTTGGGTTCAATTTTTGGAACTTTTGTTCCCTATTACCGCATAACTTGCGGTTCCCGGGTTAACCGGGGCGTAGGTTGTGTCCCGTACATTTCCGGGTGTCGAATTAAGCCAACACAGCTTGGAATTGAAACGGAGGCGAGACTTGAAAAGCATGATTCAGAAGTTCTGGTCGGATGAGTCCGGTGCAACCGCGATCGAGTACGGTCTGATTGCAGCGGGTATCGCTCTGGCCATCATCACCGTGGTGAACAACCTGGGCACCACCCTGAACGATAAGTTCACTTCGATTAGCACCTCCTTGAAGTAATTTCCGCCCCATTTCCCAGGGGGTGTTGTTTTTCTTTTGAGGCTATTCCTGATCACCGCCCGCGAGGGGAATTCCCCTGGCGGGCGAGGTCGTTTTTTGGTGAGCGCCTTCGATATTCACAGATTGTCCGCTGCTTGCCGGGACGCTATCCACCGGCTTCTCCCGCGATTGCCCCTGCGATCTTCCACCGATTTTCCTCAGGGCGCCTCGACGTTTTGATCGAGCATCCGTCGACCTGTCCACAGACCATTCAACAGCCCGTCCACAAGAGATCCACAGACCTATCCACGGCTTCCGAACAGCGACCGGTGATCCCTCAGGATCGCCTGCGCGGCGTTATGGCCGGGAGCGCCGGTGACGCCGCCGCCGGGATGGGCGCCGGAGCCGCAATGGTAGAGGCCCCTCAACGGCCCGCGATAATCGGCGTGGCCCAGCATCGGCCGTGCCGAGAACAGCTGGTTCAAGGTCAGCGCGCCGTGGAAGATGTCGCCGCCGAGCAGCCCGAACTGCCGTTCGAGATCGAGCGGGGACAGGATCTGGCGGCCGAGCACGCTTCCCGCAAAACCCGGCGCGTATTGATCCACCGTCGCGATCATGAGATCGGCGACCTCGTCGCGATGGTCGTCCCACGACGTTCCGTCGGGAAGCTCCGGCGCGACGTGCTGGCAGAACAGGCTGGCGACGTGCTTTCCCGCGGGCGCCAGCGTGTCGTCGAGCGTGGAGGGGATCAGCATCTCGACGACCGGCTCCCGGCTCCAGCCTTGCGCACGCGCATCGAGATAGGCGCGGTCCATGTAGTTGAGGCTCGGCGCCAGGATGATGCCGGATGAGAGATGATCGCCTTCGCCCGGCAGCGCCGTGAAGGAGGGCAGGCAGTCCAGCGCCACATTCATGCGAAAGGTGCCGGAGCCGTTCTTCCAGTGCCGGATGCGAGCGAGGAAGTCCGCAGGGAGAGCGTCGGCCTCGATCAGCTGCGTGTAGAGCAGCTTTGGATTGACGTTGGCCGCGACATATTTCGCGCGGATCGTCTCGCCGTTTTCCAGCACGATTCCGACGGCGCGGTCGCGCTCGACGATGATCTCGCGGACGCCCGCCTCGGTGTCGATCACAGCGCCACGGTCGCGTGCCGCGCGCGCCATCGCCTGCGTGATCGCGCCCATGCCGCCGATGGCATGGCCCCAGACGCCCTTCTTGCCGTTCACCTCGCCGAAGGCGTGATGCAGCATCACATAGGCCGAGCCGGCGGCGTAGGGGCTGGCATAGTTGCCGACGATGGCGTCGAAGCCGAACAGCGCCTTGACCAGATCATGCTCGAAGCGCTCGTCCAGCATCTCGCCGGCCGAGCGGGTGAAGAGATCGAGCAGGCTGCGGCTCTGTTCCAGGGTGAGACCACGCAGGATGTTGGCGGTCTTCCAGGCGTTGACGCCTTCGCGGACGGCCGCCGCGCCAAAACCGTCGACGAGATTCGGCGGCGCGCGCAGCACGAACTGCCTGAGCACGTCGGCGATGTCTTCCAGCTCGCGTGAAAACCCCTCGAGCGCGGCCGCGTCATGCGCGCTCAGCCGCGCGACTGATGCCTGCGTCCGTCCTTCGCCGGTGAGGAGATAGCTGCCGTCAGGCGCGGGCAGGAAATTCTGGGCGCGCCGTTCGACGACCCGCAGGCCCTGCTCCGCAAGATTGAGGTCACGGATCACCTGTGGATTAAGCAGGCTCACGGTGTAGGCCGCGACCGAATTGCGGAATCCCGGGTGAAACTCCTCGGTGACCGCGGCACCGCCGACCACCTTGCGGCGCTCGACCACGCGCACGCGCAGGCCCGCCATCGCGAGATAGGCTGCGCAGGTGAGGCCGTTATGGCCAGCGCCGATGATGACGACGTCGGTTTCGCTCATGAGGAATGCAGAGCCCAGTCTAGTGTCATTCCGGGGCTCGCGAAGCGAGAACCCGGAATCTCGAGGTTCCGGGTTCGATGCTTCGCACCGCCCCGGAACGACCCTCTAATATCAAGCAATCCTCACTGCAACATCACAACCCCCTTTATTGCCCGTTCAGGCGCCTTGTGCTCCATTGCGCGCGTCCGGCGCCCGCCGGGGAATGTTTGCCGGAGCGCTCATGGATTCGATCGTGCAACCTGCCGCCACGGAGCAGCCGTCTTCGTCGCGCAACCGGCTGCTGCTGACGGTTTACACCGCGGCGATCTTCGTCAGCGCGCTGCTGTTGTTCTCGGTGCAGCCGCTGTTCACGAAGATGGTGCTGCCGCGGCTCGGCGGCTCGCCGGCGGTGTGGTCGGTGGCGATGGTGTTCTTCCAGTCGCTGCTGCTGGCGGGCTATGCCTATGCGCATCTGCTGATGCAGGCGAGGCGCCGGATCGTTCCGGTCGCGGTGCATCTGGTGCTGCTGATTGCGGCCTTCGCCACCCTGCCGCTCGGCATCGCCTCCGCCTATGGCGAGCCGCCCGCTTCGGGCTATGCGTTCTGGCTGCTCGGCCTGTTCGTGGTCTCGATCGGCCTGCCGTTCTTTGCGCTCGCCGCGAACAATCCGCTGCTGCAGGCCTGGTTCGTCCGCACCGGCCATCCGGCCGGACACGATCCCTACTTCCTCTATGCCTCCTCCAACATCGGCAGCTTCCTTGCGCTGTTGTCCTATCCGTTCCTGCTGGAGCCGATATTCACGCTGCACACGCAGAACCGGTTCTGGACCGCCGGCTATGGCCTGCTGATCCTCCTGATCGGCGCCTGCGGTGTGCTGTTGTTGCGCTCGCCGAAGCTGGCTGAGGTCGATGCGCGAGCCGAGGACGCGCATGCGCCGGCGCCGGGCTTCGTGACGCGGCTGCGCTGGATATTCCTCGCCGCGGTGCCGTCGGGCCTGCTCATCGCCGTCACCGCGCACATCTCCACCGACGTCGCGGCGGCGCCGCTGCTATGGGTGCTGCCGCTGTCGCTGTATCTGCTCACTTGGGTGGTGGTATTCCAGTCGCGGCCGCTGTTGCCGCACAAATGGATGCTGATGCTGCAGCCGGTTGCGATCGCGGGCGTCGTCGTCCTGCTGGCCTTCGGTGGCGAGCAGAACCTCCTGCTGACGCTCGGCGGTCACCAGCTCTGCTTCTTCGTCATCGCCATGGCGTGCCATGGCGAACTGGCGCGGACCCGACCGGCCGCCAAATATCTCACCGGCTTTTATGTCGCGCTGTCGTTCGGCGGCATGGTCGGCGGCCTGTTCGCGGGGCTGCTCGCGCCGTTCACCTTCTCGTGGATCGCCGAATATCCGATCCTGATCGCGCTTGCTGCGCTGTGCCGGCCGCTTGCGAACGAGCGGCTGGCGGACATCGTCAAATGGTATTGGCTCGCACTCGCCGCGCTCGCGGTGGCGCTCGTCGTGCCGTCCACCACCACGGGCGGCCTCTCGACCTGGTTCGAAGATCACCGCGTCTGGGTCGCTGGCA
>NZ_JALBGZ010000362.1:0-6434 GCF_023006515.1 Bradyrhizobium sp. PRIMUS42 | reverse complement strand
GGCCTGCGCCGCAAGAGACATAACGGTGTCGAACATCCGGAACTACGCGACCAATACTGTCCCGGAGCACACCTTTGCACTGGTCTTGGCGTTACGCCGAAGCCTGCTCGAATACCGGGATTCCGTGCGTGCCGGTCGGTGGTCGTCATCCGCCCAGTTCTGCTATTTCGACCATCCGATCCGCGACCTTGCTGGATCAGTTCTTGGCATCATCGGCGATGGTGCGTTGGGCAGAGCGGTTGCGGACATCGGTCGCGCGTTCGGCATGCGTGTCCTCTTCTCATCCTACAAGGGCGTCTCTGGTATGGGGCCGTTGTACACGCCGTTCGAAGATGTATTGCGCATGAGCGACGTCATTACCCTTCACGCACCCCTCACGCCCGCCACGCGAAACATGATAGCTGCCCACGAATTCGCCCTGATGGACCGCAGGCCCTTGCTGATAAACACGGCAAGAGGAGGTCTCGTAGACGAAGTGGCCTTGGGCGAGGCTCTTCGCAACGGGCTCATCGCCGGGGCAGGATTTGATGTCACTACCGTTGAGCCCCCGCCAGACGATCATCCGCTTGTGCGTTTGACGGACTTGCCAAACTTTATTCTTACTCCACATGTGGCATGGGCCAGCCGGGAGGCGATTCAATCACTCGCTGATCAGTTGGTGGCCAACATTGAGGCATGTTGGAGCGGCCGCCCTAAGAATGTCGTAGGGCCCCCTGTGGCTTGAGCGCATTCCGCTGCGACGGGGATGATGACATCCGGGCAGTAACGACTATCCGAATTGTCTTTAACGACGCCGGTTGTTTCCGCTATTCCGTTGATGCTGGAGAGAAGCGAGCGCTCCGCTCCGCATCGTCAGCATGTATGAGGCGTCCGCTTCACCTGACGCCGCAGTGATCGAAAAAGGTCTTGCGATTAAATCAGTGAGCGGCGCTGTGCTTCGTCGACGTCTCCGATCGCCGTTCGCTCACGACGGGTCCGCCTCAGTTCTCGTCGCGGCGCTCACGAGCGTTCAATAAGCTGCAGCATCTTTTCGTGTAGCCATGAGCCGTCATCATGGGCGCCTTCAAGTGAACGCAGCTCACTCAACCGCATAAGCAATTCGTTTGATGCGGCATTCATAGTTCCTATCATAGCACTTCGAAGCGATCGCATCCAAGCGGCGCCGGGCAATGGGAGGAAGATGATGTCTGCGCACCAGGCCTTGACCGATAGCGTGAACGGACGACGGACCGAAACTCGAGGGATGGCTGGTCAGACTAACGGGATCCTTTCCGGTCTTAAACCCGAAATCTTCTTTCGCTATTTTGAAGAAATTAGCCGGATCCCGCGAGGCTCGTACAACGAGAAGCAGGTTAGCGACTACATCGCCAAGTTCGCGCGGGATCGTGGGCTCGAATACTTCCAAGACGACATCCATAACATCCTCGTTAAAAAGCCTGGAACGCGTGGGTACGAGAACGCGGCTCCCGTAATCTTCCACGGTCATACCGACATTGTGTGCGAAAGCGATGAAGGAGTGCATCACGACTTCGAGAAGGAGGGTATCAAACTTCGGATCGATGGTGACTTCATCCATGGCACGGGCACGACGCTCGGCGCGGACAATGCTGTAGGAGTCGCGCTCGCTTTATCAGTGCTCGACTCGACAGATATTCCACATCCACCCTTGGAGGTCGTGCTTACTGTACAGGAGGAAGTTGGGAAAGGGGGGGCACAGCATTTCGACGCATCTCGCCTCACTGGAAAGCGGCTGATCGACTTCAATTGGCACGATCCCAAAAGCCTCTTCGCGGGGTGCGCAGGCGATATATCGGCCCGCTTCCGGATTCCGATCGAATGGCAGAAACCCCCGGCTCGCCTGACGACGCTGCGCGCGTTCGTAAAGGGGCTCAGCAGCGGTCACTCGGAGTTCGACATTCATCTCGAGCGCGCAAATGCGATCGTCCTTCTCGCCCGAATCCTTGGCGCACTCCTCGACGAGTTGCCGGTTCGGCTTGCCTCGGTCAATGGAGGGGTCAATCGATACGTCATCCCAGGCGACGCCGAAGCAATCCTGCTCGTACATCAAGCTGATTTCGACCGCGCCAACGAAATTGTCAGCAGTGTCTCGGCGGATCTCAAAAAGGAATTCTTCGTCAGCGACCCGAAGCTTGAGGTCGGGTTGGAATTGCACGCCGAAGCCGTAGAACGTGTCTTTTCAGATGTCACCGCCGCCTCGGTCGTCCAGGCCATCACACTCACGCCGAATGGCGTCCAGAGCATGAGCCTCACCATTGCCAACCTGGTGGAGAGCTCGAACACGATAGCCTTGCTGTCGACAAGCGACGAGGAAGTCGAGGTTCTTTCGACGATTCCAAGTGCGATCAGCTCGCGACGCTACGCGATCCTGAAACGCATCGAGCGATTAGCCGCACTGATGGGACGCGGTACGAAGGTTACGACGTTCGCCGACTGTCCCGAGTGGCCCTACAACAAGGACTCGAAGCTCTTGGCGGTGGCGACGCGCGCCTACGAGGAGACCCTCAAGGTCAAGCCGCATGTGGAGGTGTCGCATTCGAGCCTCGAACTGGGCCTCTTCAATAAGAAGATTCCCGGAATCGACATGATCTCGATCGGGCCTGAAGCCTTCGACGTCCATACAACTCGAGAGCGCCTCAATCATACTACGGTCGAGCCCATTTGGCGGCTTTTAAGGGAAATTCTCCGCAGTCTCAAAGATTAGCGGCAGGACACCGCATCGAGCGAAACTGATCGTTTGCGGCGCTCCGTGTCATCGGAGCGATCGGTGAGGGCTGCCCGCGTTTGCGCGTGCGGCAAGTGCAGTATGGAAAAACATTGGAGGGGAAACATGAGACGTTCTTTTAGCATGCCGTTTGCTGCCGCCTTGTTGGCGGTGATGATCGTTCCCGGGGCGCGTGCCGCTGATTACGGCGCCGTATTTCCCGGAATTCTCATGGACAAAGTAATTCCGCCGACCGGTAGGGAGGCAAAGCCGCAAGCCAAGAGCAACCGGCCACTCAAGGTCGGTTTCCTGCCGACGGCCATGGACACGTACTATCAAAGAGTCCTAGCGGGCGTTAAGGAGGAGATCGATAAGTTAGGCGGACCTGGTACGATCCAGTTGCTCGTTCAGGCGCCAAAGAGCCAATCCGCGACGGACGATCAGGTCCGCACGATGGAGGCTTGGATCAACGAGCACGTAGATGCGATCGCTGTCGCTCTCTACAACGAGGGAGCCTTGGAACCCCTGATCCGACGGGCGACTGAGGCCGGGATTCCTGTGTTCCTGTTCAATTCGCCTGTCGCGGACGATCCATACTATGTGAGTGATATCGGATACGACCAGAGTGACGGCGGTCGTGCTCAAGCCCAGTGGATCGTCGACCGCTACAAGGACAAGGGCGAGGTCAAGATCGCCATCCTGGAAGGGCTGCCTGGACCGCATACGGCTCAGCGCATGAAGGGGTTCAATGAGGTTATCTCGAAGTATCCGAACCTCAAGATCGTTGCGAAGCAGCCTGCTGGTTGGGTGCGGGCGCAAGGTCTCAGCGTGACGGAAAACATGCTCACTGCGCATCCAGACATCGACATTCTCGTCGCGCTTTATGACGAAATGGCATTGGGCGGCCTCCAGGCACTGAAGGCCAGGAAGCTGAACGGAAAAATCGCGATTGTCGGGTACGAAAACATGAAGGAAGCCAATGACGCGATCAAAGTCGGCGACTTTGCCGCGACCGTAGATACCGGCGCAAAGGAAGAAGGGCGCAATATCGTTCGAGCCGTCGAACAGTTTGTCATCAAGGGCGAGGCCGTTCCGAAGAAGATTTTCGTCGCACCGAAGACCTACGATGCCAAGAACATCAGCACGTTCGACCCATCCGACTACATCTACGTCGCGAAGTCCACGAAGTAGATGCTGAGGAGAGAGTCGCGCGCGCGTTGCGCGGCTCTCTCCACGTCGTTGGAGGATCTGTCTAATGGGTCAATCGGAACAAGCTCTGAAAATCACGGGCGTCGGCAAGAGATTCGGCGCGACCAACGCGTTGTCCAACGTTTCGATGAACCTCGCCAAAGGCGAAGTGCTTGGCCTGGTCGGTGAAAACGGTGCCGGCAAATCCACCCTGATGAAAATTCTGGCCGGCGCTCACGTCCGTGACGAAGGAGAGGTCGAGGTCAACGGCGTACACGTCGAAATACGCGAGCCGGCGGATGCGCAACGCGTCGGAATAAGCATCATCTATCAGGAGCTTAGTCTTTTTCCTGATCTGAATGCCGTCGAAAACATCTTTATTGGCCGTGAGATCTCGATTGGGATGTCGCCAAAGCTCACCGCGCCGCTTCGAAAGAAGGCCATGCGCGACCGGGCGCGTCAGATACTAAGCAACGTGCTGAATGTCGAGCTCGATCTCGATTGCCCGGTCGGCTCGCTCACGCTTGCCCAGCGGCAGATCGTAGAAATCGCTCGAGCGTTGAATTCGAACGCAAATATCCTAATCATGGACGAGCCGACCGAAGCACTCGAAAAAGCGGAGAGAGAGCGGCTTGTAAGGATCATCAACGATCTCAAGCGGGCAGGTAAATCCGTCATATACGTGTCCCATAAGCTGGATGAAGTCCTGACGATCTGTGACCGCGTGATCGTCTTGCGCGATGGAGCGTGCGTCGCGGACCTTCCGGCATCGGCGCTCGACGTGAGCAAAGTGATTAGCCTGATGATCGGCGGCTCGCTTGGGAAGCAATTCCCGGCCAGGACGAGCCCGGGCACGGATCCAATCCTCAGAGTAGAAGGGCTCTCTCGAAAAGGAGCCTTCGAAGACATCTGCTTCAATCTACACCAAGGCGAGATTCTAGGGGTCGCAGGACTGGAAGGATCAGGCAAGAGCCCGCTCGTAAGGGCATTATTTGGCGATGGGGCAGCAGATGCAGGCAATATCTTTCTGAAGGGGCAACCGGTCGCGATCGATTCGATATCCTCCGCGATGCACAACGGCATTGCCTTTCTTCCCGCCGAGCGAAAGACACAAGGCATTTTTGCTGAACACAGCGTCGGATGGAATCTGACTGCTCCCAGTCTGCCTAAGTTTGGCGGCATCCGGCTGGATCAACGGGCGGAGCGAAGTCAGTGCATCAAGTATATCAAAGAGATGGGAATTAAGTCGGAAGGTCCGCACCAGCCGATCGGACGCTTGAGCGGCGGCAACCAGCAAAAGGTACTGCTTGCAAGATGGCTCTTGACCGAGCCGGAGGTGATGCTTCTCGAGGAGCCGACCCGTGGGATCGACATTAAAGCCAAGGCAGATGTCTACCAGTTGATCGTAGCGAGTTCTCGGATGGGAAAAGGGATCATCGTCGTTTCGTCCGATAACACGGAGCTGATTGGCTTGTGCCACCGGATTCTCGTGATGTTCGAGGGAGAAGTGGCCGGAGTTCTGGATGCGTCTTCCGCGAGCGAAGAGACCATCGCCTCGCTTTCAATTCAACGGACATGCGAGAAGAATCGTGGAGGATAGGATGTTGGCTGAGACTCTGGACGTGAAGTCGCTCGGATCAAGGTTCAAGCTGTCCGGTGGCGGGAGCGGCATCCTGATTGCATTGATCGTGTTGATTGCCGCGCTCGGTTTGGCTTCGCCGCGTTTTCTGAGCTTGGGAAATCTCACGGATATCACCCGACAGGCCGTTTTCGTCGCTATTATAGCATTCGGCGCGACACTCGTCATAGCCATGCGCGGTATAGATCTCTCGGTGGGCTCAACCCTCGCCTTCACGGGTCTGATCGCTGCGGATCTGATGAACCGGGGGTTCAATCCGTTTGCCAGCATCGCGGCAAGTCTCGCCGCCGGAACACTGATCGGAATTGTAAACGGTGTGTTGGTTGCGAAAGTCAAGATCGCTGACTTCATTGTAACCATGGCGATGATGGTCATGACGCGCGGCTTGATCATGGTCTACACTGAAGGCATTCCCCTCACGGGCTTGTCTAACCCGATCTTCCAGGAGTTCGGTCAAGGCTTCGTCTGGCTTATACCGATGCCGGTGATAATCACCATAGTGACGTTCTTGGCGATCTACTTTCTGCTCTACCAAACGCGGTTCGGGCGCTACACCCTGTCGATCGGCAGCAACCCGGAAGCGGCGCGTCTGGTCGGTATAAGAATCGATCGTATCAAGATCACGGTGTACGCCCTGACGGGATTTCTGGCGGCTCTTTCGGGCGTTCTCCTCACATCTCGACTTGAAGCGGCGATGCCGGAGGCTGGTGAGGGATATGAATTGGACGTGATTGCCGCGGTGGTCATGGGAGGTACGAGTCTTGCCGGCGGCAAGGCATCCCTCTTGGGTACTGCGGCCGGGGCAATTCTCATGGCCGTCGTGCGCAACGGCCTCAATATCCTGAACGTCAACACCTTCTGGCATCAGGTCGTGATCGGCGCGAT
>NZ_JALBGZ010000361.1:0-6442 GCF_023006515.1 Bradyrhizobium sp. PRIMUS42 | reverse complement strand
GCCTGTTCGGCCGGCACATCGTCAAGCGAGTTTGATCATGAGCGCTGCAGAAGAAGTCGTCGGCGAAGGCCACGAGGCGGTCGAGGCGGTTCCGAAGCGGGCCATGACGCTGGGCACGGGCACCTCGCTGCTGGTGCTGGCGGTGCTGTTGATCGTGCCGGTGTTCGTCAAGAACTTCATCATCTTCCAGATGACGATGCTCCTGATCTACGGGCTCGCGGTGCTGGCGCTCAACATCCTGACCGGCGGCTCCGGACAGTTCTCGCTCGGCCAGAGCGCGTTCTACGCCGTCGGCGCCTATACGACCGCAGTGCTCTTGGAGCACTTCAACGTCAATTATGCGCTGACGCTGCCGGTCGCCGGCGTGGTCTGTTTCGGCTTCGGTTACCTGTTCGGCAAGCCGGCACTGCGGCTGTCGGGCGTCTATCTCGCGCTCGCCACCTTCGCGCTCGCAACTGCGATGCCGCAGCTGCTCAAGCTGAACGTTATCGAGCACTGGACCGGCGGCGTACAGGGCCTCGTCGTCACCAAGCCTGACGCGCCGTTCGGCCTGCCGATGTCGCAGGACATGTGGCTGTACTACTTCACGCTCATCGTGACGCTCGCGATCTACATCTTCGCGGTGAACCTGCTGCGTTCCCGCTCGGGCCGGGCCTTCATGGCGATCCGCGACAACGAGATCGCAGCTTCCGCGATGGGTGTGGATGTCGCGCTCTACAAGACGCTGGCCTTCGGAGTGAGCGCCGGCATCACCGGAGTAGCGGGGGGGCTGAGCGCCATTGCGGTGCAGTTCGTCGCGCCCGACAGCTACACCTTCCTCCTCGCGATCTCGCTGTTCCTGGGCATGGTCGTCGGCGGCGTCGGCTGGCTGCCCGGCTCGTTCGTCGGTGCTGCCTTCATCATCTTCGTGCCGAACATCGCGGAAAGCATCTCCAAGGGCCTCTCCGGCGCGGTGTTCGGCGTGCTGCTGTTCCTCGTCATCTACCTTGTGCCGCACGGCGCAAGGCAGATCGCGCTTCTTGCTCAGAGAAAGCCTTCAGGGAGGAGATGACGAGAATGCCGGGCGATCAGCAGAAGCCGTACTGAGGAATTGACCGCTCAGGCCAGCATAGGAGTCGTTCGATTCATGACATTCATGCTTACGCCAATTTCCGGTGTCCGCTTTGTGAGACACCGTGAGCCATTCTACACTCAAGAATTTCATAATGATAATTTCAACCAGGCAATTGGCGGGATGCGACGCAATTGGGTGCGGCGCGTGCTCGACTGGTATGGGGCGATTGTGCCCGGTTACTTTCGATGCTGAGCCGTCGCCATGAGACGGCCGACCTGATCGTGCTTCAATACACGGGAATATCGGGCCGACCGCGCGAGGGCTAATGCCGGAGCAAGTCTCCAATCGCAGATCTTTGCTCTTCGGTCAGCGATACTTTCGCTCGCGTTTCGGCGTCGACATAGACGTGCGTGAATTTACAGACGGCCGATGCCTTGTCGGCGGCTTCGCCAAACATCGCGAGCTCGTACGTGATCGAACTGCTCCCCAGTCGACCCAGCCGAATGCCGATATCGACCGTTTCCGGAAAGCCGACCGGAGCCAGGAATTCGCATTCACTGGCGATACAAAGCCCGATCGACGTCTGACCTGGCGCACGGAGAATTCCGCGCTCGATCGCCAGAAGGGTCAAGGCCGTGTCGAACCAGCTATAATAGGTTGCATTGTTCACGTGTCCGTAGGCATCACAATCGGCCCAACGGCTCGAGATCTTCGTCCACCAGACGAAGTCTTTGCGACGCTCGTCGCGCGCCGGACGCTCGGACATCGTAGACGCTCCACTGCAACTCGTACCTGCTGAAGCTTGCCTAGCTTGTCGGATCAAGGGAGGCAAGTCACGAAGAAGCGGACGCGCGTCGATACGCGCCCGCAAAGACATTCGGATGGTGCGCGGCGATGCATGCATCGAGCGCTTCGCTCGCCCACGTCCGGCGGCCACTTGACAAAAATAACATCATGTTAAGTTCGGGTAATAAACGGATAATTGTCCCAGGTCAGCGACGCGCTATCGTTGCAGGCCCGGAATCGAGAGGGATATGTCGATGTCGACTACGCCACGGAAAATCATCTGGTCCCTCCTGCTGCTGGCAGTCTCGAGCCAGCTTGCCAGCGCGCTGGCCGAGCCGCTGTCGTGCGACGATGGTATCAAGCAGGCTTTTCGTCCTGATGAGAATACCAGCGTCGTCGCCGTTCGCCTGGTGAAAAAGGGCGAGGAATTGCTGGCCCCGGACGCGCCGACGCCGATAACGGCGGCCGCCGACCTCTGCCTTGTCAAATTGCTGATCGGCCCTGGCGCCACTGCCGAGAAGGACAAGTCGGCGCGCTCGTATTCCGAAGGCATCGGCATCGAAGTCTGGCTGCCGACACCCGCCAACTGGAATGAGCGCATCCGCAACTATGGCGGCGGCGGCTGGGTTGGCGGCGGACACCGCTATGCCGACAAGATCGGGAGCAAGGTGCCGGCCATCGTCAATGCCAACGTCGGTTATGCTTCCGGCACCACCGATGCCGGCCAGCCCTGGTACCAGGACGGCTCCTTCACGTTCTTATCGGACGGTAAGGTGAATGCCGAGGCGCTGCGCAGCTTTTCGGTCGATGCGATGGTCGAGCAGGCGGTAAAGACGAAGGCGCTGGTCAATCTCTATTACGGCAAGGCGCCCAAGTTTGCCTATTACGACGGCCATTCGCAAGGCGGCCGGCAGGGCATGAAGATCGCTCAGGAATTTCCGGAGCTTTATGACGGCTATCTGATCGCCCAGCCCGCGCTCAACATTGCCAGATTCGGCACCGTCTCGATTTATCCGCAGATCGTGATGAAGACCGAGCTTGGCATCACCGCAGTCAACAAGGCTGAAGCGGCCGCCTTCGCGTCCAGGGTGGATGCGGTCAACAAGCGCGCGGTGGCGAGCTGCGACAAGGCGGGGCTCGGCTTCCTGCTCGATCCCTTTGCGTGCGATTACGATCCTGCACGCGATGCAGCGGCGCTTTGCGCGGGGGAGGCGGGGACCGGCGTCACCGGCAGCAGCAATGATGTGGCGACCTGCATGAGCGCCAGCGAGGCGAGGGCGCTCGGCAAGATCTGGTACGGCGCGGCGCGTGATGGCAACGTCGATGCAGCACAGAGCCGCGATGCCCGGAGCGGAAAGTCGCTCGGCAACAATCAGCTCTGGTGGACGTTCACGCGCGGCACCGCGATCGCCGGCCTGGTCAAGAGCGCATCCACGGACGCTCTGGCGCTGGCCTTGCAGGACGTGCGCTATGCCGCCGATGCCGGCGCGACGTCATCGATCCCGATCGCGAACGGCTCCACGAATGTCCGAAACAAATGGCTCGAACTCGACTATGCCGGTGTTGCCGATGCCTTCGACAAGAACGTCGCCCTGCAGCCGACGCTGTTTGCGGGTCTCGCCACTGACAAGGCCGATCTTGCCAAGCTGCGCGACCTCGGCCGCAAGGTGATCGTCTGGAGCGGGCTTGCCGACGACGCCATTCCGCCGGCAGGCAACGTCAACTATCACGAGCGAGTGTTGGCGGCGATGGGTGGCCAAGCCGAGGTGCAGAAATTCATGCGCATGTACCTGTTGCCCGGCGTCGCGCATTCCTCTCAGGGACGCGCCTATGCGGCCGGGGGGCGCAACGATGCCGTGCCGCTGCCGAAACTGCCCGGCAATGCCAACCAGAAGCCCGCTCGCGAGCAGGATCAGTTCTTCTCCGCGCTCACAGACTGGGTCGAGAGGGGCGTCGCTCCGGAGGAGATCATGCTGATGTCGCGCGATAACACCGTGAGCTATCCGGCGTGTGTCTATCCGCTGATGACCACATGGAACGGCAGCGGGTCGGCAACGCAGCCTTCAAGCTTCAGCTGCCGCTGATCCCTGCCGTGGCCTAACATGGCAACGTCCCATCCTTGCGAGCCGCTGGTCGACGCCGGGGACTGCTTGCGATCACCTGTCGATCAGGGTCCTCCAGCTAAGCTCTGATAGGTCTTCCGCATGATCGGCTCTCCGCGGGCGGCGTCTCCGGCTGCCTGGCAGCGCCCTTTGATCACCGGCGGCTCTGGTCGATAGGCCTGGGAATGGGAGGCCACATCCAGGGCAACGGCGACGCCCACGCATTCGGGCTTGCTGTGCGGCGCCAGCTTTGCTAATAGTTAAACGGTCAGTCGGATTATTATTCGGGTCGGAGGCCAGACGATGAACGTCGTACGCCGGATGGCGCAGTGGAACGAGCTGATCCACCCAGATCGGATCCACGGCTCGCTCTACACCGACCGTTCCATTTTCGAGGCAGAACTGCAGAACATCTGGTACCGCACCTGGGTCTATGTCGGCCACGAGAGTGAGGTCCCCAAGGCCAACGACTACGTCGTCAAGTCAATCGGCCCGCAATCCGTGATCATGACGCGCGACGAGCAGGGCAAGGTAAACCTGCTGCTCAACCGCTGTTCGCACCGCGGCAACCAAGTCTGCTCCTATGAGCGCGGCAATGCGCGGTCCTTCACCTGTCCGTTCCACTCATGGACGTTCGCCAATGACGGCCGCCTGGTTGGTTATGCCTTTCCCGACGGATATGAGGGGCAGGACAGGGCGGAGCTCGCGCTCGGTCGGGTGACGCGCGTCGAATCCCACCGCGGGTTCGTGTTCGGCTCCTTCGCCGCCGAAGGCCCGACCCTGAAAGAGCATCTCGGAGGCGCCGCCGAGACCATCGACCGCCTGGTACGCACCTCGCCGGAAGGCGAAGTCGAGATCACGGCCGGTTTTCTCAAACATCGCGTGAAGGCCAACTGGAAGTTCATCCTGGAGAACGAGTGCGACGGCTATCATCCGGCCTTCGTCCACACCTCGATCTTCGGCGTCGCCGACAGCATGATCGGCAAGCTCTATGGCGGTGCCTCGACCGCACTGACTCGCGACTACGGCAATGGCCACACCGAGATCGACCTGCGGCCCGAGTTCCGCAAGCGCGACCTGCCGATGAGCTGGTTCGGCACCAGTGAAGAGCGCTTGCCGGACTACACGGCGCGCATGAAGGCGGCTTATGGCGATACAGCCGCACGGGAGATCATGATCGATGGCACGCCGCATGTGATGATCTTCCCGAACCTGTTTCTCGCCGAAATCCAGATGTTCGTCATTCAGCCGCTCGGTGTCGACGACAGCGTGCAGCACGTCACGGCGCTGCAGTTCAAGGGGGCGCCTGATCTGAACCGCCGCTTGCGCCAGCAGACCATGGGCTCCGTCGGCCCGGCCGGCTTCCTGCTCGCCGATGATTCCGAGATGTACGAACGCTGCCATCGCGGTGTACTGGCGCGCAATCCGGAATGGGTTTTTCTGGGCCGCGGCGAAAAGCGCGAGCGCCGGGACGAACTCGGCTTCAAGATCGGCCACGTCACCGACGAGGTGCCGTCGCGCGGCATCTGGGCTCACTATCGCAAGCTGATGGAGGCCGCCTGATGCTGTCGCGCGAGAGCAGCGCCACGCTGATGGGCGCCGTGACTGCCTTCCTGAATCGCGAGGCGCGCTTGCAGGACGAGCATCAATACGAGGCCTGGGAAAGGCTCTGGACAGACGATGGCGTCTACTGGGTGCCGGCCAACGGCGCCAATATCGATCCGGAGCGGGAGATGTCCATCATCTACGACAACCGCTCGCGGATCGCCCTGCGCGTGCGCCAGCTCATGACGGGCAAGCATTTCACCCAGACGCCGCAATCTAACCTGCGTCGGCTCGTCTCCAACATCGAGCTGATAGGTGAGCACCCGGGTGGCGACATCGGGGTGGCCAGCAACAGCCTGATCTTCGAATCGAGCTTGCGTGACGATACGCTGTGGGCCGCCCGCAACGAGTACCGACTGCGCCATGTCGATGGCGATTTGCGCATGGCTTACAAAAAGGTGGTGCTCGTCAACAATGACAAGGCGATCTACACACTGTCATTCCTGGTTTAGGAGAGGTCTCGCACCATGATCGACAAGGGACCTGTTCTGCTCGACATCGACAAGGGCATCGCGCATCTGCGTCTCAACCGGCCCGATGCCGCGAACGGCATGAGCGTCGAGCTTCTCAGCGCGCTCTGCGATGCCATCATGGCGTGTCACGGCCACCCCGATCTGCGCGTGGTGCTGCTGAGTGGCGAGGGTGCGAACTTCTGCGCCGGTGGTGACGTGCGCGCCTTTGCATCCAAAGGCGAGAAATTACCGGACTATATCCGCCAGGCGACGGCCTATCTGCAGAATGCGGTCACCGGCTTGTTGCGGCTCGAAGCACCTGTCATCGCCTCGGTGCACGGCTTTGCGGCGGGCGGCGGCGGGTTCGGCCTCGTCTGCGCCTCAGACATCGTCATCGCGGCCGAGTCGGCCAAGTTCCTCGCGGGGGGAACGCGCGTTGCGAT
>NZ_JALBGZ010000360.1:0-6451 GCF_023006515.1 Bradyrhizobium sp. PRIMUS42 | reverse complement strand
CGCCCGGCATCGTCGCCCAGGCGTTCGAGGCCGGCGTGCTCCTCAACGCGCCGCAGGTCGACGCGCTCCGCTTCATGCCGGCGCTGAACGTCACGCGGGCCGAGATTGCCGAGATGATCGATTGTCTCGACGGGATCTTGACCAAGGCGGGTGCGGCACGGCGGGTGGCGTAGATCGAAGGTGGCAAGGTTCCGTAGCTCAAGGGATAGAGCACCGCGTTGCGGACGCGGAGGTTCGAGGTTCGAGGTTCGAGTCCTCGCGGGACCACCACTTTACGGCTTCAAGATCGACGCACCCGTCGTCTTGCGGCTCTCGAGGTCGATATGCGCTTTGGCGGCGTCCTTGAGCGCGTAGGCGTGGTTGATCGGCACGTGCAGCTTGCCGTTGATGACGGCGGCGAACAGCGTGTCAGCGCCTTCCAGCAGCTCCTTGCGCGTGCCGACGTAGTCGTTGAGCTTCGGCCGCGTCGCGAACAGCGAGCCGTGATTGTTGAGTTCGGCGATCGCGAACGGCGGCACAGGACCGGAGGCATTGCCGAACGAGACGAACATGCCGCGTGGCTTCAGGCAGGACAGCGAGCCCGGAAAGGTCGCCTTGCCGACGCCGTCATAGACGACGTCGCAGCCCTCGTTGCGGCTGATCTGCTTGACGCGCGCGACGAAGTCCTCCTCGTTGTAGAGAATGACGTGGTCGCAGCCATTGGCCTCGGCAAGCTCGGCCTTCTCGCGTGAGCCGACGGTGCCGATCACATGAGCGCCGAGCGCCCTCGCCCATTGACAGGCGAGCAGGCCGATGCCGCCGGCGGCGGCATGGACCAGCACGCGATGATGCGGCTCGACCTTGAAAGTCTTGTGCAGAAGATACCAGACGGTCAGCCCCTTCAGCATCAGCACGGCGCCCTGCTCGTGGGTGATGTGGTCGGGCAGCTTGACCAGCTTCTCCCAGGGGATGTTGCGCTCGCCGGTATAGGCGCCGAGATTATGGTAGTAGGCGACGCGGTCGCCGGGATGGAAATTGGTCACGCCCGGCCCGACCGCGACGACCTCGCCCGAGGCCTCGTTGCCGGCGATGAAGGGCAGTCCCGGCGCCTTGTAGAGCCCGGTACGATAGTAGACGTCGATGAAGTTCAGGCCGACCGCGTGCTGGCGGATGCGCACCTCGCCGGGCCCGGGCGCCGGCACGTCGACGCTCTCATAGACCAGGGCTTCGGGGCCTCCGACCTTGTGCACACGGACGGCTTTGGTCATCACCTGACCTCCTCTTCTTGCAGGCCAGCGAAAGGCATTGCGCCCGCCTTGTCAACTCGACGCCAACTGGAACGGCTAAGCGGACGGCCTACCGGTTTTCCTGCGATTGCGCTTGGCCAGCACGTTGAAGAATTCGACCGCCGCCGAGAACGCGATCGCGAAATAGATGTAGCCGCGCGGAATGTGGAATTGGAATCCGTCCGCGACCAGCGCGACGCCGATCAGCACCAGGAAGGCCAGCGCCAGCATTTTGGTGGTCGGATGCTCCGCGACGAAGCGCGACACCGGTCCCGACGAAATGTACATGATCAGGCAGGCGATCACGACCGCCGCGATCATGATCTCGATGTCCTGCGCCATGCCGATCGCCGTGATGATCGAGTCCAGCGAAAACACGATGTCGATGACGATGATCTGGACGATCACCCAGAAGAAGGCGCTGCCAGCGGATTTCTGATCGCCCTCGCCGTCATCGGCTTCGACCTCGGCGTGGATCTCGTGCGTCGCCTTCGCGATCAGGAACAGGCCGCCGCCGATGAGGATGAGGTCGCGCCAGGAGAATTCGTAGGCCGAGAACGAAAACACCGGCGCGGTCAGGCCGATCAGCCAGACCAGCAGGCTGAGCAGGATGATGCGGAAGATCAGCGCCAGCGCGAGCCCGATCTGCCGGGCGCGATGCGCCTGCTTCTCGGGGATGCGCGAGACGATCACCGACAGGAAAATGACGTTGTCGATACCGAGCACGATCTCGAGCGCCGTCAATGTCAGCAGCGCCGCCCAGGCTTCGGGGCTGGTCAGCAGGTGCATCATGCGAAGGATCTTGCCAGGCGGATCAAGGCGTCGCTGAAACTGATCCAGAGCGCGATGGCGCAGAGCACGATGGTGACGCCGGCGCCGACGCGGAAATCCATCTCCAGCACGTAGAGGCCGAGCAC
The DNA here is from genome assembly GCF_023006515.1 of Bradyrhizobium sp. PRIMUS42. Taxonomy (NCBI): domain Bacteria; kingdom Pseudomonadati; phylum Pseudomonadota; class Alphaproteobacteria; order Hyphomicrobiales; family Nitrobacteraceae; genus Bradyrhizobium; species Bradyrhizobium sp. PRIMUS42. The sequence continues at coordinate 4,269 of NZ_JALBGZ010000360.1, read as the reverse complement.
TGCCCAGATCGCGATCAGCGACATCGTCAGCCACCGCAGCCGCACGACGCGGACCGGATGCAGTACATGGAACGGTACGAAGGTCAGCACGACAAGCGCGGTCACCAGCATGGTCGACCACAGCGGCGGCCAGTGCAGCAGGAACAGATAGAACGCCGCCGCATTCCACAGCGCCGGAAAGCCGCGAAAATGATTGTCGTCCGCCTTCATGCGCAGATCGGCAAAATATAATGCGCTGGTGACGATGATGGCGATGCCGAGCAAGGGAGCTGCGACCGGCAGCAGCAACCCGCTCGCGACGATCGCATAGGCCGGCACGAAGACATAGGTGACGAAATCGACCACGAGATCGAGCACGTCGCCCGACCAGTTCGGCTGCACGTTCTTGACGTTGAGCCGGCGCGCGATCGGACCGTCGATCGCGTCGATGATCAGGGCGACGCCCAGCCACTGAAACATCGCCGCCCAGTGCTCGCGCACGGCCTCCAGCATCGCCAGCAGCGCGATCGCCGCGCCGAACGCGGTGAAGATGTGCACCGAGAAGGCCGCGGCGCGGATCGCGAGCGTGGGCTTCAGGGAATCTTCTTGGCTGTCCATGGCTTCTGCTATCAGAATGAGGCCGGTTTGCACATCCGCCATGGCGCCGATCGGTCGCACAATTCGTCGAAAAATCAGGCTAAATCAGTGGACTTGAATTTGCCGCCGGGCGTGTCATGTGTCGTTCCATGACAGACGCATCGACACTCCATGACGCTGCCGTGATCGGCGGTGGGCCGGCCGGACTTGCGGCATCCATCGCACTGGCACAGGCGGGTGCGCGGACCGCGCTGGTGGCGCGGCGCGTGCCCTATACCGACAATCGCACCACCGCGCTGTTAGGAGCCTCCGTCGATCTGCTGGAGACGCTCGACGTCTGGTCGCGCTGCAAGGACAAGGCGGCTGCGCTCGAGGTCATGCGCCTCGTCGATGACACCGGCCGGCTGTTCCGCGCGCCGGAGGTCCGCTTCTCCTGTCACGAAATCGCGCTCGACGCCTTCGGCTACAACATCGATAACCGCTCGCTGATGCTGGCGCTGGAACAGCGTGCGGCCGAGCTGCCCAATCTCGACCGTTTCGACGACGAGGCCGAAAGCGTCGTCATCGAGGCCGACGACGTCGCGATCCGCACAGTCTCCGCACAGTTTCTCTCGGCCAGGCTCGTGGTCGGCGCCGACGGTCGGCATTCGCTGTGCCGCGAGGCCGCCGGCATTGCGGTGACGCGGCGCGAACTGAACCAGACCGCGTTGACCTTCAACGTCGGCCATACGCGGCCGCATCGCAATGTCTCGACCGAGTTCCACACGCCGCACGGCCCCTGCGTATTCGTGCCCCTGCCCGGCGACCGCTCCAGCATCGTCTGGGTTTCGGCACCCGCGGAAGCCGAGCGCCTGCGCGGCCTAAGCGATGACGAGCTCTCCGCCGCGATCGAGAAACAGTCCCACTCGATCCTCGGACGGATGACGGTCGAGCCCGGCCGCAACCTGTTCCCGCTGGCGATCGAACGTCCAAGATCCTTCGGAAGCGATCGCGTCGCGCTGGTCGGCGAAGCCGCCCATGTGGTTCCTCCGATCGGTGCCCAGGGCCTCAACCTCGGTCTGCGCGATGCCGCCGACATCGCGCGGCTCGCAGGCGAAGCCATCGCCGCGGGCCAGGATCCCGGCGCAGACGAGGTGCTCAAGCGCTACGACCGGGCGCGTCGTCCGGACATTCTGAGCCGGACGTTTGCGATCGACATGGCCAACCGCTCCCTGCTCAATGATTTCCTGCCGCTGCAGCCGGTCCGCGCCGTCGGCATGCACTTGCTCGGCGCCATCGGCCCGCTCCGGCGTTTTGCGATGCGCGAGGGCCTGACGCCGACCTGGCGAAGATAGCCGTTAGGTTGAACGAATTGGCCGCTAGCTCGGTGCAACCTCTCCCGCTTGCGGGGGAGGTCGGCGCGAAGCGCCGGGTGGGGCCTCTCTCCGCTTAGGGACATTCTCCACAGACCTCAGACAATCCCGATGCGGAGATACCCCCTTCCCAACCCTCCCCCGCAAGCGGGAGAGGGAGCGCACCGTTTGCGTTGCCAGACGTTTCAGCCCTCACGGAAACGCCAGCCGACCGGTCTGGATCGCCCACATCACGCTGGTCAGCGTGACCACGGACGCAAACGTGCCGAGCAGCACCGCGACGGAGGCGGACTCGATCCACGCATCGTTCTGGCGGGCGATCACGAACACGTTCAGCGCCGGTGGCAGCGAGGCCATCAGCACGGCGGTCGCGGCCCAGGGCTGCGCGAACGGCCCGAACGCGAGCATCAGGCCGAACGCTGCGAGCGGATGGAACAGCAGCTTGACCGCGATCACGCCCGGCACCTCCCAGGGGACGCGGTCGAACGGGCGCAGCGCCACGGTCACGCCGAGCACGAACAGTGCGGTTGGCGCGGCCGCGTTCTGCAGGAAGGTGATGGTGCGATCGAGCGCGACCGGCATCTCGATATGCAGCGATGCGAAGGCCGCGCCGAAACACGCCGACATGATCAGCGGGTTGAGCACGATCTGCTTCAGCACGACGCCGAAGGCGTGCACGATCGAGGGATGGTCCCGGTCGGAGAGCTCGATCAGCAATGGCACGATGGTGAACAGGAAGATGCTGTCGCAGCAGAAGATCAGCGCGGTCGGCGCCGCAGCCTTGGTCCCGAGCACGGCGAGCGCCAGCCCGGGCCCCATATAGCCGATATTGCCGTAACCGCCGGAGAGACCTGCGAGCGTCGCCTCGCGCAATGTCAGCCGGCCAAAAACCTTGCCCACGACCAGCGCCAAAGTGAACGCGGCGACGGTGGACAGCGTGGTCGCCACCAGGAACGGCGGGTTGTTCAATTCCGAGAACGGCGTCTTGGACATGATCGCAAACAGCAGTGCCGGCAGCGATACGTAGAGCAGGAAGAAGTTCATCCAGGCGAGGCCTGATTCCGGCAGGGATTTGGCCTTGCCGCATGCAAAGCCGACGAAGATCAAGCCAAAATAAGGTAGCGCCAGATTGAGGATATCGACCATTGATGAAGTGTTTTCTGAAGACTTGGGGGCTATCTGCCCCTTAAGTGAACGCTAATTCCAGATGAGGCCACTAGCATCGGCCACAATCCTGGTCTATCGACGGGGGATGATTAAAGCGCGGACCGCCAAATTTCAGATCGGACAGGTCGTGCGCCACCGGATCTTCTCGTTCCGGGGCGTGATCTTCGACATCGATCCGGAATTCAACAACACCGAGGAGTGGTGGTTGTCGATCCCCGAGGAGGTGCGGCCCCACAAGGATCAGCCGTTCTACCACTTGCTCGCGGAGAACGCGGAGTCCGAATACGTCGCCTACGTGTCCGAGCAGAACCTGTTGCCGGACGAGTCCGGCGAGCCGATCCGGCACTCCCAGGTGGCCGAGATCTTCATCAAGAACAAGGACGGCGGCTACCGCCCGCGCAATCCCTCGCTGAACTGAGCCCCGGGGACTCGGCTTCACCTCTCGGGAGAGGTGAACGGCGCCCCGCAAACGGCGTCCGTCGAAAACTGCGTGCCATCGAGCGGCCAGCAAAAAAGGCGCTCTTCCGAGCGCCTTTTTCATGTCCGGGATTCGAGCCCGATTACTTCTGGCCGGTCGGCGCCGCACCGGGGGCACCACCGCTCTGCTCGAGCTTCTTGCGCTGCTCGTCGGCCTTCTTCTGCAGCTCTTCCTGCAGCTTCTTCTGGGTTTCCTCGAACACCTTCGGATCGGTCGGCGGACCGTCATAGGCCTTCTGGAATTCGCCGGCGAGCGGCAGCGGCAGGGTCAGCGGCGCGCCGTTGGCATTGATCGCCTGGACGACGAGATTCTGGCCCTTCTTCATGTTGTTGATGAGCTCGGGTGTCGCCTCGTAATCGGACATGCAGCCGTTCTGGAAGCAGATCACATAGGGTTGCTGCAGCGGCGCGTTGCTGTCCACGATGATGCGGGTGCCGTGCACGAGCTGCATGCCGAGCGGCAGCGTCACGCGCAGGATCTTCTTGGGCTCGCCTTCCGGCTCGATGATGACGGCGGCGATGACCGGCTGGCCCGACTCGATGCGGCCGTCCTTGCCGGTGAAGCAGACCTGCTTGGCGTTGGCGTCCTGGCCCTTGAGGCAGAACTTGGTCCAGGGGGCGTAGATCAGCTGGATCTGCTGGTCAGCCGGCTGGGCCGCGCCCTGCTGCGCCGGAGCGCCCTGGGCGGGAGCCTGCT
>NZ_JALBGZ010000035.1:0-22330 GCF_023006515.1 Bradyrhizobium sp. PRIMUS42 | reverse complement strand
CGCGCTCGCGCAGTTGCTCGCGAACGGCGGCGTCGTGCCGGTTGGTCATGCCCTGCTGCAGGATCGTGGCGCCGGCCTGGTAGCCTGCGTCGCGGATGGTTTCCGAGAAGCCCATGAGGTGGCCGACCCAGTTCTCGGGCTGGTTCGAGCGCAGGAAGGTGCCACGGCCGCGCGAGCGGTCGAACATGCCTTCGTTCACCAGGGGCGCGATGGCGTTGCGGATGGTGATGCGGCTGACGCCGAAATGACGGCCGAGCTCGGCCTCGGTCATCAGGCGGCCGGCCTCGTCGATCAGCTTGCCGTTGCGCACCTGGCTGCGAATCGATTCGCGGATCTGGATATGCAGGGGCGTGGAGCCCTCCGCGGTCACGTCGCTGCCGAGCGGCGCGGCTTTTTTCTTGCGTGTTTGAACAGCCATGGTGTCAGAACCGCATGCGTGTTGCTGGATCGAACAGGTGAATGTCTTGCGGCCGGGCTGTGATCGAGATCGTGTCGCCCTCGCCGGGAATGTTGCCGTCGGCGACGCGCATGCGGATCGTGGTGCCGGCACAGTCGAGATCGAGCACGGCGGTATCGCCGAGATCCTCGATCAGATCGACGCGCGCACCGAGCCCACCCTCCGTCATGCGCAGGGCGCCGGGCCGAAGCCCGACCACCACATCGCGCTCACCCGGGGTCGTGGCCGTCGTCTTGAGGCGATGGCCGGCGATGACGACGTCGCCATCCACGTAACGGGCGAGGACGAGGTTCATCGGGGGATTGCCGATGAAGCCGGCAATGTCGATCGAGTTCGGGCGGGCGAACACCTCCGCGGGCGTGCCGACCTGCTGGATCTCGCCCGCCATGAACACCGCCATGCGGTCCGCGAGCGTCATGGCCTCTTCCTGGTCGTGGGTGACGTAGACGGCGGTGACGCCGAGGGAGCGCTGCAGCTTCTTCAACTCTGCGCGGGTTTCCAGCCGCAGCTTTGCGTCGAGGTTGGAGAGCGGCTCGTCGAGCAGGAACAGGCGTGCCTTGCGCACGATGGCGCGAGCCAGCGCGCAGCGCTGCTGCTGGCCGCCCGAGAGCTGGCCCGGCTTGCGATCGAGCAGATGGTCGATCTTCACCTTGCGCGCCGCGTCCTTCACGGCGGGCGCGATCTCGGACTTCGGCAGCTTGGCCATTTCCAGCGGAAAAGCGATGTTCTCGGCCACCGTCATGTGTGGGTAGAGCGCGTAGCTCTGAAACACCATGGCGATGTCACGGTCACGCGCATCCGTCGAGGTGACGTCCTTCTCGTCGATCAGCACGCGGCCGGCGGTCGGCGCATCCAAGCCGGCGAGGATGCGCAGCGTCGTGCTCTTGCCCGAGCCGGACGGGCCGAGCAGGGCAAAGAACTCGCCCGGCTTGATGTCGAAATTCACGTTCTTCAGCGCGGCGAACTCGCCGTGCATCTTGACGATGTTGCGAAAACTGACCTGACCTTGGCCGCTCATCGGCGCCCTCCGCCCTTGACTGCACCGACCGTCAGGCCCTTCACGATATGCTTCTGCGCGACCACGCCGAGGACGACGACAGGCAGCATGGCGAGAACCGAGACCGCGGCGAGCTTGGCCCACAGTGTCTGCTCGACGGAGACGAAATTGAACATGGCAACCGTGACCGGACGCACCGTGTTGCCGCTGAGCACGACGGCGAACAGGAATTCGTTCCACGCATTGAGGAACACGAACACGATCGTCACGGCGATGCCGCCACGGACCTGCGGAATGATGATCCGCCACAATGTCTTCAATCGGCTGGCGCCGTCGAGATAGGCGGCTTCCTCCATCTCGAAAGGAATGTCCTCGAAATAGGAGACCAGCAGCCAGATCGCGAATGGCAGGGAGAACGACAGATAGATCAGTATGATGCCCTGATAAGTGTCGATCCAGCCGATGTTCCGCAGCACCAGGAAGTAGGGGATGATGATGCCGACCGGCGGCAGCATCTGCGTGGCCAGCACGTAGAAGCCCGCGAACTTCTTGCCGCGAAAGCGCAGGCGCGCCAGCGCGTAGGCCGCCGGCACCGCCATCAGCATGGTGACGATGGTGGTGCCGACCGAGATGACGACGCTGGAGAGCAGGTTCGGCAGGATCGATCCCGAGCCGAACAGCACGTCGCGATAGGCTTCCAGCGTCGGCGCGAACACTAGCTTGGGCGGATAGGCCAGTACGTCGGAATCGGTCTTGAGCGAGTTCAGCACGCTCCAGACGATCGGAAACGCCCAGGCCAGCAGAAAGACAATGGAGATCGCGAGCAGGGCGATGATGCGGAGGCGCTTGGCCGTCATTTCGCCCTCCGCATCGCAAACAGGATGCCGGAGATGATGATGGTCACGATCATCAGCGCGACTGCGAGCGCCGAGCCGTAGCCGATCGACAGTTCGGTGAAGGACTTGCGGTAGGCATAGAGATTGAGGATCTCGGTCGCCGTGCCGGGGCCGCCGGCGGTGACGGTGAAGATCGCCGCGAACGCGGTCAGCGCCACCATGGTCCGCATGATGATGACCATGACGATCGCGGGACGCAGCAAGGGCAGGGTGATGCGGCGAAAGCGTTGCCAGGCGGAAGCACGGTCGAGCCGCGCCGCCTCGTAGATGTCCTCGGGCAGCGAGGCGAGCGAGGCCAGCAGCACCATGAACGCAAAGGGCGTCCACTGCCAGGTATGGATCGCAATCACCGAAACCATCGCGAGCGTGGGATCGCCGAGCCAGTTCTTGCTGCCGAGGCCGGCGTTGATGGCGAGGAAGTCGACGATGCCGAACTCCGGCGCCAGCATGAAGGTGCGCCAGATCATGCCGACCACCGCCGGCGACAGCACCACGGGCAGGATGGCGATGACCCTGAACCAGCCCTGGCCACGCTTCATGTCCATGACCAGCAGGGCGAGCGCCAGGCCGATGATGACCTGCAGCGCGACGGTCGAGCCGGTATAGACGAGGCTCACCAGCAGCGAGGTCCAGAAGCGCTCGTCGGAGAGCAGCACCTGGTAGTTCTCGAATCCGACAAAGCCGTTGGTGAACGGCATCGCCAGATCCATCCGGAATGCGCTGGTGTAGACCAGGAAGAGCAGCGGAAACGTCGTCGTGGCGAGCAGCGCAAGAAAGGCCGGTGCAAGCAGGGCCGCCGCAAACCGGCGCTCGCGCTGCGCCAGGACGCGTCCGAAATCGCTGCGAGGCGCCTCGCTCGCGATCCCGGCCGATATCTCCGCTGTCGTCGCCATGACTCAGCCGCGCATCATCGGTTCGATGCGGCGCTGCGCGTCGTCCAGTGCAGCCTTGATCGTAGCCTGGCCGGACAGGGCCGACTGGATCGCGGTCGCCATGGTGTCGCCGATCGCCGGCCATTGCGGCACGCGCGGACGCCAGTCGACGTCCGTGTCCTCCTGCAGAGCGCCCATCGTGGCCTCGACGAAGTTCTCGCCAAAGCCGTTCATCAGCTTGATGTAATCCGGATCCTTCCACACCGAGGTGCGGTTGACGCCCGAGCGTTTGGTGGGACCGGTGAACTTGTGCGCGGTCCGCGCCTGGGTCTCGGCGCTGGCGGCCCATTGGATGAAAAGCCAGGTCGCCTTGCGCTTCTTCTCCGGTAGCGCGGAATTGATTGGGAAGCCCCAGTTCCAGATCGACGTGGTGCGCTTGCCCGAGGGGCCCTTCGGCCAGCGCGCGTAGGCGACCTTGCCAACCACCTTGGATTTTTCCGGGTTGTTGATGACCGAGGCCGACGAATGCGCGTCGATGTAGCTGGCGACGGTGCCTTGCGAGAAGGCGTCGGCGATATCGGGCCAGTTCCAGTTGGCCGCCGCTGTCGGCGCGTACTTCTTCATGATGTCGACGTACCAGGCGAGCGCCGCCTCAGCCTCGGGGCCGTTGACGGTGAGCTTGCCGCCCTTCATCCAGTCGCCGCCGAACTCGCGGAAGATCGACGGATAAATGTACATGTTCTGGCCGGCACCGGCGACGCCGCGCAGCGCTGCGCCCCAGACGCGATCGTTCGGCGTGTTCAACGCCGCGGCGTTGGACATGTAGGCCTCCAGCGTGTCGGCCGGCTTCAGGCCCTTCGCGTCATAGAGGTCCTTGCGATAGACCTGAATGGTGACTTCGCCGTCATAGGGCATGCCGTAGAGCTTGCCGTCGATGCCGTTGGCGCTGCGCCAGGCCGGAATGATGTCGTCGAGCTTGAACCAGGCCGGATCGGTCAGCGACTTGTCGGCGAGGTAAGTGTCGAGCGGCTCGACCCATTTGTTGGCGGCATAGAGCGCGTAATACATGGGATCGGCGGCGTGGGTCGCATAGGTGCCGGTCTTCGAGGTCAGATCGATGACGCACTTCTGCCGGATCTGCGCCGGCGGAATCTTCTCGAAGCGGACGTCGATGCCGGTGAGCGCCTTGAACTGCGGCGCGAGCGTGATGAGGTTTTCGAAATAGCTCGCCGGGATCACGGCGACCGTGATGGTCTCGCCGGAGACCTGCTGCCAGTCGATCTGAGCGGATTTGTAAGGCGCGAGGTCGGCGTCCTGCGCGGCAGCTTGCCGGAGAAAGGCCGGACCAAACGTCGCGAAAGCGGCGGCTGCAGTTCCGGTCTTGAGTAGCGTTCGTCGCGTCGGCGTGAATGACGGCATGCGATCCTCCCGAAAATCCGGATTTTTATTTCCGATTAGTTAGGACATTTGCCGAAATGTTATAACAGGTCAATCGTGACAGGTTGGATCGTCCCCCGGCCCTTCGGCGCGGAGGGTGAATAGATGTCGCACCTCGCCTCCGGGGAGGCGCGATCGGACCGAGCAGCGACGATGTGCAGGTACCGGCTAGGTATTGCCGAGGCGCTCGAAATCTGCGCGAGCGTCGCCGGCGGTATGGATCTGGCCGCTATATCTTTGCGCAATCAGTTCAAATGCTGCCGGCAATCGGTCGTCGATGACGAGATGGTGGCACTCGTCGAGGTGGCCGCCACGAACTGTCGCATTGCGCCCGAATTTGGTGATGTCGGCCACGAGCACGGACGTTCGTGAATTGGCGGCGATGGATTGGCGTGCCTTGACTTCCTCGACATGGAAGTCGAGCAACGTGCCGTCCGGATCGACGCCGCCGACGCCGAAGATCCCGAAGTCGGCGCGAAATCTCGAGAAGAAGCGCACGGCGGCCTCACCAATGATGTCACGGTCGAGCGGCCGCAGCGTGCCGCCGGCGATGGTGATCTCCACGTCCGGATTATGCGAGAAGGCTGCAGCCACGTTCAGGCTGTTGGTGATCACCCGCAGATCCCGTCGGCGGGAGAGTGCCTGCGCGACATATTCGGGCGTCGTGCCGAGCCCGATCATCAGCGACGTCCCGTCGGGAATGAGTTTGGCGGTCGCATGCGCGATGCGCCGCTTGGCTTCGGCGTTCAGCCTGTGTCTGCTGCTGTAGGCGAGGTTCTGATTCTGGACGGGGAGGCTGACCCCGCCATGCACGCGTCGAAGCAGTCCCTGGTCGCAGAGCGCATTCACAAGGCGGCGGACGGTCTGCTGGGTCACCTCGAAACGCACCGCAAGCTGCTCGATGGAAGCGAAGCTTTGCTCGCGCACGATCTCCAGTATGTGGACCTGACGTGTGATGGCGCTCCTGGGCATAAGCCCTCCGTTCCCGACAAAAGTATCATTTGAACGGCTGAGACGCAATTTTGTGTTTCATATGGTGTCACATTATGTTCATATGAACATAATAGTCGCTACGCCGATGAATGCGCGTGGCTCGAGGGAGGAGGCATGGACCGGTCTGGGCCGGCATTGCCGCTGCTCCGTTGGATCGAGCCGCCATCAGCGTAGCTGCATCATGCTGAGAGCGAACCGGCCATGTCGGCGATTACGCTGAATCATGTCTCCAAGTCGTGGGGCGCGATGCGCGCCGTCGACGACATCAGTCTGACGGCGGAGGAGGGCTCGCTGCTGGTGCTGCTGGGACCGTCCGGCTGCGGCAAGTCGACCACGCTGCGGCTGATCGCCGGTCTCGAGGAGGCCGATGCCGGCACGATCGCCATCGGCGGCGTCGACGTGACCCGCCTGTCGCCGGCGGACCGGAAGATCTCCATGGTGTTCCAGTCCTATGCGCTGTTTCCGCATTTGAGCGTGGCCGAGAACATCATCTTCGGGCTGCGCGTGCGGCGCGTGTCGCGCGCCGAGCGTGACGCCCGGCTTCGTCGCGTCGCCGACATCGTTGGTTTGACGCATCTGCTCGACCGCAAGCCGTCGCAAATGTCGGGAGGGCAGCGCCAGCGCGTCGCGCTGGGGCGCGCCATCATTGCCGAGGCGCGGGTCTGTCTCATGGACGAGCCGCTGTCCAACCTGGACGCCAAGTTGCGACACGAGATGCGAACGGAGATCCGCGCGTTGCAGCAACGTCTCGGCGTGACGATGGTCTACGTCACCCACGATCAGACCGAAGCCATGACCATGGCGGACCGCGTCGTCCTGATGCGCGATGGCCGCATCGAGCAGAACGGCTCGCCGGAAGAGCTCTACAACCGGCCGGCGACGGCGTTCACGGCGCGGTTCATCGGTACACCGCCGATGAATCTGGTCCGTCAGGACGATCGTCTCATCGGCATTCGGCCGGAGCACATCCGCATTGTGGCCGGTGGGGATCATGCTGCGCGGGTCAAGGCCGTCGAGCATCTCGGGGCCGACAGTATCGTGCTGTGCGACATCGACGGTCAGCCGATCTCGGTTCGACTCGAAGGGTTCAGCAAGGTTCAGCCCGGCGAGGATATCCGGCTGGCCTGGGAGGCCGGTCACGAGCATCGGTTCGATCCAGCTTCGGAATGTCGATTGGAGACTTCAGCCAGGGAGGGCCGGCTGGCGACCTCCGCTGGATAGCAGCGGTGGTTTCAGGCGCTCGGCGGATTACAGAGGGAGAGAGAGATGTTTGCGCGACGAACGATGTTGATGGCAGCCGCACTTACCCTGCTCTCGATAGGGGCGCGTCCCGCTGCCGCGGTGGATCTGACCATGTACTATCCGGTCGCGGTCGGCGGTCCCGTCACCAAGATCATCGACGACATGGTCTCGCGCTTCGAGAAAGACAATCCGGACGTCAAGGTGACGGCAGTCTATGCCGGCAACTACACGGATACGATGACCAAGGCGATGACCGCCATGAAGGGTGGGCAGCCGCCGCAACTGTCAGTGTTGCTGTCGACCGACGTGTTCACGCTGCTGGACGAGAACGCGATCGTGCCGTTTGACGACCTCGTCAGCGACAAGGCCTGGTTCAAGGAGTTCTATCCCGCGTTCATGGCCAACGGCCAGGTCGACGGCAAGACCTGGAGCATCCCGTTCCAGCGTTCGACCATCGTTCTGTACTGGAACAAGGACGCGTTCAAGGAAGCGGGCCTCGATCCGGAGAAGGCGCCGGCGTCCTGGGACGAAATGGTCGAGATGTCGAAGAAGCTGGTCAAGAAGGATGGCGCAAACACGACGCGTTGGGGCGTCGAGATCCCGACGACCGGCTACGGCTACTGGATGCTGCAGGCGCTCGCCATCGAGAACGGCCAGAAGATGATGAACGAGACCGGCACCGAGGTGTACCTCACCGCGCCGAAGACGGTCGGCGCGCTCGATTACTGGGTCGACCTGTCGCGCAAGCACAACGTCATGCCGACCGGCAGCATCGACTGGGCGACGCTTCGCACCGACTTCCTCGAAGGCAAGACGGCGATGATGTGGCACACGACGGGTAACCTCACAGCCGTCAAGGACGCCGCAAAATTCCAGTTCGGCGTGGCCATGCTGCCGGCCAAGGAGCGGCGGGGATCGCCGACCGGCGGCGGCAGCTTCTACATCTTCAAGAGCGCTTCGCCCGAGCAGCAGAAGGCCGCCGTCAAGTTCATCCAGTGGATGACGGCACCCGAGCGTGCGGCGGAGTGGAGCATGAAGACCGGCTACGTCGCGGTGTCGCCGGCCGCCTACAAGACCAAGGCGATAGAAGACTACGCCAAGGGTTTTCCGCAGGCGACCGTCGCGCGCGATCAGCTCGAGCATGCCGTGCCGGAGCTCTCCGTCCACGAAAACGGCCGTATCTACAAGTTTGTGAACGATGCTGTGCAGGCCGCGGTCACGGGCTCGCAGAAACCGCAGGAAGCGCTGGCCGCCGCGCAGGCGCAGTCCGACCGCGTGCTGCGCGCCGCCAAGTAAGCGCAAAGGAAGGGACATGGCGGGGGGGTGGTTCGCCGCCATCCCGCCGGCTCCAAAATGACCGATCTCGCCGCCTCATCGCCAATCCCCGAACGCCGCGCTCGGTCGCAGGCGTGGTGGAATGCCGTGAATGCGTGGCTGCTGCTGTTGCCGGCGGCGGTGCTGCTGGTGGCGTTCACGCATTGGCCGATCCTGGCAACGCTCCGGCATTCGCTGTTCATCACCAAGCGGAACGGCAACGAGGTCTTCGTCGGGGCGGACAGCTACCAGGCCATGGCGGCCGATCCGATCTTCTGGAAGGCGCTGATCAATAATTTCTGGTTTGCGCTCGGCACCATCCCGACCTCGATCGCGTTGGCTCTGATCATGGCGGTCTGGGTCAATCGCAACATGCGCGGCCGCGGCTTTCTGCGACTGGCGTACTTCACGCCGACCGTGCTGCCGATGATCGCCGTCGCCAACATCTGGCTGTTCTTCTACACGCCGGGTTACGGCGCGCTCGATCAGCTGCGCGGGCTGTTCGGCCTCGGCGGCTGGAACTGGCTCGGCGATCCCTCAACGGTGATGGGCTGCCTGATCGTCATGGTGATCTGGAAGGAAGCCGGCTTCTTCATGATCTTCTATCTGGCGGCGCTGCAACAGCTCTCGCCGGACCTCGATGAAGCCGCCTCCATCGAAGGCGCGAGCCGGTGGTACACGTTCCGCCGCATCACGTTCCCGCTGCTGATGCCGACCACGCTGTTCGTGGCCATCAATGCCGTCATCAACTCGTTCAAGCTGGTGGACCATCTGGTCATCATGACCAAGGGCGGTCCGAACAACGCCAGCACGCTGCTGCTCTATTACATCTATGAGGTCGCCTTCACGTTCCAGGATTCCTCCTACGCGGCAACGCTGACGGTCGTGCTTCTCATGTTGCTCAGCGCGATTGCGCTGTTGAAGTTCGGTTATCTCGATCGCAGGATCCACTACCAATGAGAGGCCGGACACACCCCGTCGAGGCCGTCGCGGCATGGCTCCTGGCTTTGATCTGGCTCGCTCCGCTGGCCTATGCCTTCTGGAGCGCGCTGCATCCGGCGGCCTACGCCACATCGTTCAGCCTGTCCGCGCCCTGGACGCTGGAGAATTTCGCCCGGGCCTGGAAGCAGGCGCCGTTCGCCCGGTACTATCTCAACACGGTCGTGCTGGTGACGTTCATCCTGGTCGGCCAGCTCATCCTGTCCACGCTGGCCGCCTATGCCTTTGCGCGCTTCAGGTTCAAGGGCAGCGGCATTGCCTTCGCGCTCGTGCTGCTCCAGCTCATGATCATGCCCGACGTCCTCATCGTCGAGAACTACCGCGCGATCGCCAGGCTGGGATTGCTCGATACGATTCCTGCCATCGCGCTGCCTTATCTGGCGAGCGCCTTTGGTATCTTCCTGTTGCGGCAGACCTTCAAGAGCGTGCCTCAGGAGCTGGTCGAAGCCGCCCGGGTCGAGGGAGCAGGCCCACTGGTCATCCTTTGGCGGGTCTATGTGCCGTTGGCACGCCCCACTTATGTCGCCTTCGGCCTCGTCTCCGTCAGCTATCACTGGAACAACTTCCTATGGCCGCTGATCGTGACGAATTCGGTGGAAGCGCGGCCGCTCACGGTGGGTCTTGCCGTGTTCGGCGCGCCTGAGACCGGCGTCGATTGGTCGGTGATCACGGCGGCGACGGTTATGACGATGGCGCCGCTGCTGATCGCGTTCCTGCTGTTCCAGCGCCAGTTCGTTCAGTCATTCATGCGCGCGGGTATCCGGTAATGCGACTTCTCACCTGGAACATTCAGTGCGGCAAGGGGTGCGACGGCGTCACCGATCTCTCCAGGATCGTTGCAGTGGCCAGGCGGACGCTTGATGCGGACGTGTTCTGCTTCCAGGAATTGAGCGTGAATTTTTCGAGATTCGGCGATGGTGCGGACCAGAGTGCGCAGCTCGCAGAGCTGCTGCCGGGCTATTCCGCGATCTTCCGGCCGGCGATTGAGACGATGGATCGCGCGGGCAGCATCCACTGCTTCGGCAACATGACGCTGTCGCGGTTGCCGGTGGTGCAGATCGCCAATCACCTGTTGCCGTTTCCGGGCGCGGGTGGGGTGCGCAGCATGCGCCGTCACGCCCTGGAGGTGACGGTTCAGGCGACGTTCGGCGCGGTTCGGATCGTCAACACGCATCTCGAGTTTCATTCGGCCGATCAGCGTTACGCGCAGATCACGCGGCTGCTGGATCTGCAGCAGGACGCGTCGGAGAGCCCCAGGCAGGCGAGCTCCCGGCACGATGAGCCATATGGAAGCCAGACCGTCGCTGCCTCGAGCCTGATGTGCGGCGATTTCAATTTCGACGTCGCCGATCCCCAGCATGCCCTGATCGACCGGGCCAGCCGGCCGGGTCTGAATTATCGGGACGCGTGGACCGCCAATCGTCCCGGCTGCCCGCGGCCGCCAACGTGCGGCATCTACGACCGCGCGCAATGGGTCGACGGGCCGGACTGTCGCGACTTCATCTTCGTCACGGAGGATCTGGTCAGTCGCGTGCGCAGCATCGAGGTCAACGAAGCAACCGATGCTTCGGACCACCAACCTCTCGCGATCGAGCTGGCGGACTAGCGAATGGCGACGTCATCAAAGCTTGTCGTTCCAAGGAAGGGTAGGGTGCTCCTGGTCAGGCGGCGGCGCGACAAGCGCTGGATTTTCCGGGCGGCCGCAGGCGGGCCGGCGAGAGCGAGAGAAAATGCCTCCATCGCGAGATCATGGAGGAGCTGCCCAAGCTCCAGGCTTGGCGAGTTGAGGCTGTGGAAGGAAGTCAACGGCAAGAACCGCAGGTCCGGCCGAAGGATGAGCGATGCGATCCTCCTGAGCAAGAAGGCCTCGGGCCCCCTCAAGATCGGCGACAAGAAGGAGCTCGACCGGGTGGAATGGCGAAAGCCGCGCGGGCTGAAATTGACCCCAACCTCGCGCTACATTCGCGACAAGCTGTTTCCGAAATAGGCAAGGTGCCTAGCCGCGCCCTGTGCGGAGTAGAATAGGGGTCGGATGCTTCATTGCAAAGCGTGCTAAGCGAACCTCTTCGGCCGAGAGCTCAATGCCGTGAACGGCTGCAGCGTGCGTAGTCACGGTTCTGATAAAGGAAAAATCGATCGCCAACGTGGCCGGACCAGCGCCTTCCTTCGCGCGCTTGCGTCCAAATTCGATAAGTCGCTCGCGATTGAGCTTAGACAGTTTCACTGTTCCCAGCGCTTCCTTCAGTGCTTCCAACACGGCGGCCTTTGAGCGGCGGGGAGGGCGCCCGACTTCATGCATATCCTCGACGTGAAGGTCGATGATGTCGCCGAATGTACGCGCCTGGACAGCAGCGCGTGGTTTTGGTGATCCACTGCGGTCGATATTGCGTTCCATATCGAGCGCCCAATCCTCACCGTCCTTGCGCCGGCGGAAGGTCTCTGACACGTAGCGGTTCTTGCGGCGGACCTGGACGCGCCAGTTCCCGGAAGGCAAATGCGTGAAGCTGGCCACGGCCGTGTGCACTCCCCAATTCGTGTGCGCTACGTGTGCACTGAGAGGTCAAAACAGGTACAAACGTGTGCAAATTCGGCTAGTTGGAGTGCACACGTTCGTGTTTCATCCTATTGAGATGATAAGGTAAATCATTGAAATCGCAAGACTATCGCTTTTCCGTGGCACCCATGATGGACTGGAGCGAGAGTTTAGGTCTTTCAAATGGTTAGAAGGCGGCGTGTGCACGACGTGTGCAGGGGGAAATCCAAGAAAAGCTTGCCACGACCAACGTGAGCAGACTTGCTGAAAACTGGCGTGGGCCGTCGGCGAACGAGCATAGCCAATCCTTCGGAGGACCTTCGAACTACCAAGCGTTGATCAGCAGGTTCAGTTGCGGAGGCCCAAAGTCATCCCTTGCGGCGCATCGCGCTGCGTCGTTGATCAGGTAAGAGCGAGGAGCTTCTTCGAAAGGCAGGCTCAGACTTCGAACAGTTCGCCAAAACGAAAGACCGACAATTATCTCGTCATAGCGACCGGTACTTATGCCCTGCTGCCTTCCTGAGTCGCCTGCCGCGACGAAGTGCAGAGAGTTGAGCCATTAGTGGCGCTTATGTCGCAAATTTTTACTTCCAATTTTACTTCGCAAAATTCCGACCCTAGCCTCACGCGCAACCGATCACATCTGCAGTCGGTCAATGGCGACCGGTGCGGGCGTTCATCGTAACCAACGAGGGTTGCCATGTCTGATGAGGGTAAGGGGACATTCACTTCCGATCCGGCGGGAACGGAGGCGAGGCCTGCGAAAAAGCTGAGCCGCCGCACGTTGTTGAAGGGCGCGGCGGCAGTTGCTGGCGCTACAGTGGGGGCGGATGCGATCCGCGGTTTCCCGACCATCTGGGCGCAGGAGATCAAGGACATCGAGCTGCGACATGTCGGCGTGTCCTATTCGGTGGTGAAAGCGATCGGCGACCAGGCGGCCAAGGATCTCGGTTTCAAGGTGACGATGCAAAACCTCGACACCTCCGCCGCCATCAACCGCTTCATAAGCCAGCCTAATACGGTCGATATTGCCGATCTCGAGGGCTGGCAGGCCAAGCTCGCCGCCAAGCGCGCCGTGATCCAGGGCATCGAGGTCAAGAAGATCAAGGAGTTCGACAACATCCTGCCGATCTTCACCAAAGGCGAGATCGACGGTCACAAGATCCCGCGCCAGGGCATCTCGCCCTATGAGGCCATGTACATCGCCAAGCCCGATGCGACCGATCTCAATGACGGCGTCACTGAATGGGCGACCTTCCTGCCGCAGGTCTACAACGCCGATTCCATCGGCTATCGCCCCGACCTCGTCGGCCATGAGGTGACCGAGTGGAAGGACCTGATCGATCCTAAGTTCAAGGGCAAGGCCGCGATCCTCGACGTGCCCGCGATCGGCATCATGGACGCCGCGCTCTGCTTCGAGAGTGCCGGGCTGATCAAGTACGGCAACAAGGGCAACATGACCAAGGAGGAGATCGACTTCACCTGCAACAAGCTGATCGAGCTGAAGAAGCAGGGCCAGTTCCGCGCGACCTGGACCACCTTCGACCAGTCGGTGCAGCTGATGGCGGCGGGCGAGGTGGTCATCCAGTCGATGTGGTCGCCCGCGGTCGCGGCTGTCCGCGTCAAGGAAATTCCCTGCGTCTACGCGCCTGTCAACGTCAAGAACGGCAAGGAAGGCTACCGCGGCTGGTGCAACGGCATGGGCCTGATGAAGCATCTCTCCGGCAAGAAACTCGATGCTGCCTATGAATATCTGAATTGGTACCTCTCGGGCTGGCAGGGCGGCTTCGTCGCGCGCTACGGCTATTACAGCCCCGTGCCCTCGACCGCGAAGAAATTCCTCACGCGGGCCGAATGGGCCTTCTGGTACGAGGGCCAGCCCGCGCCGGAGGTGGTCAACGATCCCTACGGCGTTGCCATGGAGAAGGCCGGCACCAAGCGTGACGGCGGCTCGTTCCTCGACCGCGTCAAGAACATCTCCTGTTGGAACACGCTGATGGACGAGGCCGCCTACATGAACAAGCGCTGGAACGACTTCAAGGTGGCCTGAAACCTGCTTTTCCCTGACGAAAGGCGCCGGCGCGGCGACGCGCCGGCGGGTGAAGATCGACGTCGAGGCGTTCGCTGACATGCAGCCAAATCCAATTCAAAGTCCAACTCCATCGCGATCCAATCTGGCCGGCTGGCTCTACGTCTCGCCGCTGGTCCTGGTGCTGGTGCCGTTCTTTGCGGCGCCGATCCTGGTCGTGCTCGGTGCGAGCTTCTTCGCCACCGACGGCTTTGGCGGGCTCACCCCCGGCTTCACGCTCGCAAGCTATGTCGAGGTGCTGCACTCGGCGCTGACACTGAAGCTCTATCTGGCGACGATCAAGTTCACGGTCCTGGCCTGGATCTTCACGCTGATCATCGGCTTCTTCGTTGCCTATTTCCTGGTGTTTCACGTCCGCAACCAGTTGCTGGCGATCGGCCTGTTCCTGCTCTGCACCGTTCCGTTCTGGACCTCGAACATCATCCGGATGATTTCCTGGATTCCGCTGCTCGGCAAGGAAGGCTTGATCAACCAGGCGCTGCTAGGAGCGGGCGTGATCCGCCAGCCGCTCGAGGTGCTGTTGTTCTCCGACCTTGCGGTGGTCATCGCCTATGTCCACCAGCTCACGATCTTCATGATCGTGCCGATCTTCAACTCCATGGCGAGGATCGACAAGAAGCTGATCGAGGCTGCGATCGACGCCGGCGCCAGCCGCTTCGACATCATGCGCCTGATCGTGGTGCCGATGTCCAAGAGCGGCATCGCGCTCGGCACCATCTTCGTGGTCTCGATCGTGATGGGCGACTTCTTCGTGGTCAAGGTGATGTCCGGCGGCGGCTCGGCCTCGGTGGTGAGTGCGTTTTACGAGGATGTCGGCGTGCTGCAATATCCGACCGCGGCGGCGAGCGCCGTGCTGCTGACACTGGTGCTGGTCGCCATCGTCTCGTTGATCCTGCGTACCGTCGATATGAGGCAGGAGATCACGCGATGAGCGCGGTTCTCGCCGACATGCCCAAAACCGATATCTCCAAGCCGGCAGCGGCCGCGACGATCAAGGCAATCGCGCCGAGCAAGGACGGCAGGCCGTGGACGTTCTACGTGTTGGCGGCGTTGTTTACGTCTTACGTCATCGCGCTCTACGGCCCGATGTTCTGCATCTACGTCCTGTCGTTCCAGGATATCCGTGGCGGGCTCGTATTCCCGATGAAGGGGCAGTCGCTGCACTGGTTCGTCGACCTCTTCACCCAGGTGCGTACCGGCGACGTCAAGGGCTCGTTCGACCGTTCGATCAAGCTCGCGGCCATCGTCACCGTCATCACGGTGGTGGTCTCGTTCCTCGCCGGCCTCGGCTTCCGCAGGCGCTTCCGGGGCGACACCTTCGTCTTCTACATGATGATCGGCAGCCTGGTCGCGCCCGGTCTCGTGCTCGGCCTCGGCACGGGGCTTCTGTTCCAGGCGCTCGGGCTTAACGCGAGCTGGTACACCTCGGCACTCGGCGCGCAGCTGTCCTGGACGTTGCCATTCGGCGTGCTCGTGATGTTCGCGGTGATGTCGCGCTTCGATCACGCCTGGGAAGAGGCGGCTTACGATCTCGGCGCGAGCCGGTGGCAGTCGATCGGGCTGGTGATGATCCCGGTGCTGGCGCCCGGCCTGATCGCGGTCGCGCTGTTCGGTTTCACGCTGTCCTATGACGAGTTTGCGCGCAGTCTACAGACCGCGGGCTCGCTCAATACGTTGCCGCTGGAGATATGGAGCATGACGCTGAACGTCACCTCGCCCTCGCTCTACGCGCTGGGAACGGTGACCACTATCGTCTCCTTCGTCGTCATTGGCGCCAGCCTCGGCACCATCGTGCTGATCCAGAAGAAGCGCGGCAGCCGGGCAAAGGGCTAGGAATGAAAAACGATCGCGGCGATATCGAACTGGCGGGTGTCTGCAAGAGCTTCGACGGCGTCACCAACGTGGTTGACGGCGTTAATTTGAAGATCGCGGACGGCGCCTATTGCTGCTTCATCGGCCCTTCCGGCTGCGGCAAGACGACGATCCTGCGCATGATTGCAGGCCATGAGGATCCGACGGCGGGCGAGATCGTCATTGGCGGCCAGAACGTCGTCGGCCTCGCGCCGGTGCAGCGGCGCACGGCGATGATGTTCCAGTCCTATGCGCTGTTCCCGCATCTCACCGTGCGCGAGAACGTCGCCTTCGCCCTGCGGGTGCGCGGCATGTCCAAGGCCGATCGTCTGCGCGCGGCCGACGCCATGATCGAGAAAGTGCGGCTGACGCAATTCTCCGACCGCCTGCCGGCCCAGCTCTCCGGCGGCCAGCAACAGCGGGTGGCGCTGGCGCGTGCTGCGATCACCGAGCCGCGCGTGCTGCTGCTCGACGAGCCGCTATCGGCACTCGATGAGCAGCTCCGCGTCCAGATGCGGCAGGAGCTCAGGCGGATGCAGCAGGAACTCGGCATCACCTTCATCCACGTCACCCATACCCAGCTGGAGGCGATCGCACTCGCCGACCTCGTCGTGGTGATGGAGCAGGGCCAGATCAAGCAGGCCGGGCCGGCGCGCGATGTCTACGCTCATCCGCACGACCGTTATGTCGCCCAGTTCATGGGCGGGCAGAATGTGCTGTCGGGGCACGTCGAGAAGGTCAACGGCGCCAGCTTCACGCTTGCGCAGGCGGGGCCCTCAGGCATCGAGGTGCCGCTTCAGGCTCGCCCGAGCGTCAACGTCGGCGACAAGGTCGATATCGCGGTGCGCCGCGACGATGTCGCGCTGGTTCGGCCGGGCAGGGACCTGCCGCCGGGCTGCACCACATCGTTGCCGAGCCGGGTGCTCGCGATCGAATACCAGGGCTATTTCGTCAAGGTGATGCTCGACACCGTGCCGGACGACGAGTTCGTGGCCTATGTGCCGGAAAAGACCTTCTTCGCAGATCCCTTCACCGTCGGCGACGTCGTGATGGCCACATGGGCCACCGGCAGCGCGCTTCCACTTGCCTAAAGACCCGTCGCGCAAAGGAGCATGACCGTGCAGATATCCTTCACACTCAACGGACGGCCAACCACTGTCGAGGTCGAGCCGGCAACGCTCGTCGCCGAGCTCTTGCGCGAGCAACTCAACCTCACCGGCACCCATATCGGCTGCGATACCAGTCAGTGCGGCGCCTGCGTGGTTCATCTCGACGGCCTGCCGGTGAAGAGCTGCACGCTGCTGGCTCCAGCGCTCGACGGCAAGACGCTACTCACCATCGAAGGCCTGCAAGGCGCGGCGGGCTCGAACCTGATGCATCCGATGCAAGAGGCGTTTCGCGAGCATCACGGCCTGCAATGCGGTTTCTGCACGCCCGGCATGCTGATGACCGCTGTCGCGCTCGCGACCGAGAAGCCGGACCTGACGGAGGCCGATGTCCGTCATGGCCTCGAAGGCAACATCTGCCGCTGCACCGGCTACCAGAACATCGTCGTCTCGGTCATGGCCGGCGCTGCCGCCATGAACGCCGCCAAGGGGGAGTGACCATGGGAAATGTGATCGGCATCGGCGCCGCACCGAAGCGGAAGGAGGACCAGCGCTTTCTCACCGGCCGCGGCAACTACGTCTCCGACATCAAGCGGCCGGGCATGACGGCGGGCGTGTTCGTACGCTCGCCGCATGGCCATGCGGCGTTGCGCGGCATCGACAGGAGCGCAGCGCTGGCCTCGCCCGGCGTCATAGCGGTGCTGACCGGCGACGATGTCGCCGACGATGCACTGGGATCGCTGCCCTGCGGTTGGGGTATCACGGACGCCAAAGGCGTGCCGATGAAGGAGCCGCCGTTTCCGATGTTGGCCCAGGACAAGGTGCGCTTCGTCGGCGACATGGTCGCTTTCGTCGTCGCGGAGACGCCGGAGCAGGCCAATGCGGCGGCCGAACTCTTGAAGGTCGACTACGAGGTGCTGCCCTCCGTGGTCGGCGTGCTCGAAGCTATCAGGCCGGACGCGCCGCAATTGTTCGACGACGTGCCGAACAACATCTGCTGCGATTGGGAGCTCGGCGACAAGGGCGCGGTCGAGGCCGCATTCAAGAAGGCGGCGCATGTCGCCAAGCTGAGCCTTGTCAACAATCGCCTGATCGGCAATCCCATGGAGCCGCGCGCGGCGATCGCCGAATACGAGCCGGGCACCGATCGCTACACGCTATGGACCACGAGCCAGTTCCCGCACGTCGTGCGTTTCCTGATGGGCGCGCTGGTGCTGAACATCCCTCAGCACAAGCTGCGCGTCGTCGCGCCTGATGTCGGCGGCGGGTTCGGCGTCAAGCAGTTCCACTACGGCGAGGAGGCGGTCATTACCTGGGCCGCCAAGCGCGTGAGGCGGCCGATAAAATGGGTCGCGAGCCGCTCGGAGGGCTACGTCTCCGATCGTCATGGCCGCGATCACGTCACGGAGGCCGAGCTCGCGCTCGACGAGACCGGCAAATTCCTCGCCTTCCGCGTCAACACGCTCGCCAATATGGGCGGCTACCTCTCGACCTTCGGACCGAACATCCCGACCAATCTCTACGGGCCGCTGCTCGGCGGCGTCTACACCACGCCCGCGATCTACTGCAACGTGAAGGTGGTGTTCACCAACACGGTGCCGGTCGATGCCTATCGCGGCGCGGGCCGGCCCGAAGCGACTTTTGTGCTGGAGCGCATTGTCGACGTCGCTGCGAGCGAGATGGGAATCGACCGCGTCGAGATCCGCCGCCGCAACATGATCCCGAAGGAGGCCTATCCGTATCAGACACCGGTGCTGGTGCAGTACGATTCCGGCGATCCCATAGGCTGTCTCGACGGCGCGCTGGTCGCAGCCGACGTCAAGAACTTTGGCGTGCGCAAGGCGGCTTCTGCCCGCAAAGGCAAGTTCCGCGGTCTCGGTTACTCCACCTACGTCGAGGCTTGCGGCCTTGCGCCATCGCGCTTTGCCGGACGGCTCGGTGCACGCGGCGGTCTCTACGAGAGCGCCACGGTGCGCGTGCATCCGACCGGGCAGGTGACGGTCATGATCGGCACGCATAATCACGGGCAGGGCCACGAGACGACCTTCGCCCAGATCGTCTCTGACAAGCTTGGCGTCGCATTCGACAACGTCGACATCGTGTTTGGTGATACCGACCGCGTCCAGTTCGGCATGGGGACCTATGGCTCGCGCTCGCTAGTCGTCGGAGGCGCCGCGCTGTCGAAGGCGACGGACAAGGTGATCGTCAAAGGCAAGAAGATCGCCGCGCATCTGCTCGAAGCGTCCGAGGCCGACATCCAGTTCGGGGCCGGCAAGTTTTCCGTCGCCGGTACGGACCGCATCAAGACGTTCGAGGAGATCGCGGGGGCCGCGTATGTCCCGCACGATTATCCGCTCGAGGTGCTTGAGCCGGGGCTGGAGGAGCAGGCCTATTACGACCCCATCAACTTCACCTATCCCGGCGGCTGCCACATCGCCGAGGTCGAGGTCGATCCCGAAACGGGCACGGTCACCCTCGTGAACTACACCGCGGTCGATGATGTCGGCACGGTAATCAACCCGATGATCGTCGAGGGCCAGCTGCATGGCGGCATCGTGCAGGGCGTCGGCCAGGCGCTGTTTGAGAACGCGGTCTATGACGAGGGGTCCGGCCAGTTGCTGTCGGGCTCGCTGATGGATTACTGCATGCCGCGCGCCGATCATCTGCCGATGATGAAGGTTGCGACCCACTCGACGCTTTGCACCCACACGCCGATGGGTGTGAAGGGCTGCGGCGAGGTCGGCACCATCGGCTCGCCGGCCGCCGTCATCAATGCGGTGGTGGACGCGCTTTCGCACCTCGGCGTCACGCATGTCGACATGCCGGCGACCCCGAACCGGATCTGGCGCCTGCTGCAAAACGCGTCGCTGCCGGTCGCGGCGGAATAGGGAGGACTACAATGAAACCATTTGCCTATCACCAGCCCGACCAGATTCCGGATGCGGCCAAGCTCCTGACCTCGATCGAGGACAGTAAGCCGGTTGCCGGGGGCATGACGCTGATCCCGACGCTGAAGCAACGGCTGGCCAATCCGCCGGCGCTGGTCGACCTGTCGAAGCTCGCAAACCTCAAGGGTATCACCGACGGCGGCACCACCATCACCATCGGCGCGATGACGCCGCATGCGATGGTGGCGGGCTCGAAGCTGGTGCAGACCAAAATCCCCGGCCTCGCGGCGCTGGCTTCGATGATCGGCGATCCCGCTGTGCGCAGTCGCGGCACCATCGGCGGCTCGGTCGCGAACAACGATCCGGCTGCTGATTATCCCGCCGGCGTGCTCGGCCTTGGCGCCACCGTCGTCACCAGTAAGCGCGAGATCGCGGCCGACAAGTTCTTCCGCGGCTTGTTCGAAACCCCGTTGGAGCCGGGCGAGATCATCACTGCGATCCGCTTCCCCGTGCCGGTCAAGGCCGGCTACGCAAAATTCAAGGCTCCGGCCTCGCGCTATGCGCTGGTTGGCGTGTTCGTCGCGCAGTTCGCCGATGGCGTTCGCGTCGCCGTCACCGGTGCTGGGCCCGGCGTGTTCCGCGTGCCGCCGATGGAGGCGGCGCTGTCGGGCAATTTCGATCCGTCCGCGATTGCGGCGATCAGGATCGACACCGAGGGCCTCACCTCCGACATCCATGCCGAAGCCGATTACCGGGCGCATCTCGTTACTGTGATGGCCAAGCGCGCCGTCGACGCGGCGCTCAGCTAGCTCCTGGGTTTGATGATGACTGATGGTTCCGGCCGAACGGCCTTTCCGCCGGCGCCGACTGGCCTTGGCGCGCTTTCTGCAACCGACATCATGGCCGGCTACCGGCGCAAGGCCTTCACGCCGCGCGATGTCGTCGACGAGACCATCGCCGCGCTTCAGGCGACGAACGAGGCCTGCAACGGGGTTGTGACGCCCATGTACGAGCAGGCGAGGGCAGAGGCCGACCGTCTCACGAAGGAGATGCGCGCCGGTGAGGCCAAGGGGCCGCTCGCCGGCGTGCCGGTGACGATCAAGGACCTCGTCTTCGTCGCGGGCGTGCCGGCCTATGCCGGCTCGCCGATGAACAAAGGCTTTGTGCCCGGGGACGATGCCGCGGTTGTGTCGGCGCTGAAGGCGGCCGGCGCGATCATTACCTGCAAGACCACGACCTGCGAGTCCGGCTATAAGTTGACGGCGGATAGCCCTGTCACAGGTATCACGCGCAATCCCTGGAATCCTGGTCGCACCAGTGGGGGGTCGAGCGGCGGCGCGGCGGCAGGCGTTGCCGCCGGCTGCGGTCCGATCGCGATTGGCACTGACGGTGTCGGCTCGATCCGTGTGCCGTCCTCCTTCTGCGGCGTGTTCGGCTTGAAGCCGACCTTCGGCCTCGTGCCGCGCTCGCCGGGCTTCTCGCCGCCGTCCTGGGCTTCGCTTGCCCATACCGGGCCGATCACGCGCACCGTTTCGGACGCTGCGCTGACGCTCGGGATCATCGCCGGCTACGATGTGCGTGATGCCGCGAGTCTTCCGGTGTCCACGCGCTGCTTCGATGCGAATGCTGGGCGCCTGGATGGTGTTCGTATCGGCGCCAGCGCCGATCTCGGCTATGCCGCCGTCAGCCCGGACGTGTGCGCAGCGTTTGACAAGGCGCTCGCCATTCTCGATTCCTGTGGCGCGCGGGTCACTATGGATGGGCCGGATCTCGATCCCGGAATTCTCGAGCATACGCTGAAGCCGATCGCACTCACCGAACAGGCTGCGGCGGTCGCGACCAAATCCGCAGCCGACCTCGCAAGCTCTGAGACGGACTACCAAGCCGTTGTCAGTGCCGGCCGTGACTACAGCGGCACGGACTACATCGCAGCGAGCTACCGCCGTGGCCAGGCGCGCAGCGCTTTCGTGAAGCTGTTCGAACGCGTCGATGCGCTCGTGACGCCGACTGTTGCAGTCACTGCATTCCAGGCTGGCCAGATCGGCGTCGACACCATCGATGGCAGGAAGGTCGATCCGCATCTTGGCTGGTCGCCCTTTACCTGGCCGATCAATCTTGCCGGTCTTCCTGCGGCGACGCTGCCCTGCGGCTTCGATCGTGATGGCATGCCGATCGGGCTTCAGATCATCGCGCCCTGGCTCGACGAGCCCACGATCTTCCGTATCGCGGCGGCGTTCGAGCAGGTGCAGCCCTGGGCGAAGTTCTGGCCGCCGGTGGCGCTACGTGAGGGCAGTGGAGGGCCCGTGAAGGGGTCTTAATGCAATCGTGCAGGTGTTTTGCCCGACGTGTCAACTCAAGTACCGAACGAAAAGACGGCGCGGCTCTGCGAGAAGCAGCACGCGAAAATCCCTTTGCGAACAAGGGCCGCTCTACTGTGCATGGGGTTGTTTTCGAGTTTTTTAGCGGCCTAGCCCAGCTCGATCGGCGCGCCGCGGCCGCTGAGCTCTTCGTCGAGGCGGAGGTAGTGCGCGAGATAATCGTGCAGCGCGGTCGCCGCCTTCGAGGTTGCGCCGCTGGATTTGTAGAGCAGCAGCTCGATCTTCGGCAGCGGCGGCAGGCCCTCGTTGGCCCCGATCTCGCGCATCGCCGGCACCAG
>NZ_JALBGZ010000359.1:0-6463 GCF_023006515.1 Bradyrhizobium sp. PRIMUS42 | reverse complement strand
CCTCGGGGTCCTGGCTGGTCTCGGTCAGGCCGCGCGCCGTCAGGCGGTCGATCACGCCCTTGATGGTCGCGACGTCCATCGCGGTCAACCGGCCGAGCTGGTTCTGCGAGCACGGGCCGGTCTCGGCGAGTTTCGACAGCGCCGCCCATTGCGTCGGCGTCAAATTGGTGCCGATATCGCGAGCGAAGATCGAACTGTGACGCTGCCAGACCTGGCGCAGGATGAAGCCGACCTGCTCGTCGAGCACGTAAGGCGGCTTTGCCAGCTTGATGCTCTTCTTCGCCGTGACGCTTCTCGCCATCCGCTCGCAGCCCTTCCCTTTGCCGTCACAACGACAGATGCGCGTCGCGGATATCCGGACGCGCGTCGAGCTCGGCCATGGTGCCGCCGAAGCAGACGCGGCCGCGCTCGATGATGTAGGCGCGATCGGAGATCAACCGCGCGAAATGCAGATTCTGCTCGGAGACGACGATGCTGACGCCCTCCTTCTTCATGGTCAGGATGGCATCGACCATCTGTTCCACGATCTTCGGCGACAGGCCTTCCGACGGCTCGTCGAGCAGCACCAGCGACGGATTGCCCATCAGCGTGCGGGCGATGGTGAGCATCTGCTGCTCGCCACCGCTCATGCGGCCGCCCGGACGGCCCCGCATCTCGCCCAGATTCGGAAACAGCGTGAACAACTTTTCCCGGGTCCAGTGCGGGGCGTTCGGACGCTTCGGCTGGCGGCCGACTTCGAGGTTTTCCTCCACCGTCAGGTCGGTGAAGATGCGCCGCTCCTCCGGCACGTAGCCGAGCCCCTCGCGCACGATCTCATGCGTCGGACGCAGCGAGACGTCCTTGCCCTCGAACATGATGCGGCCGGTTCGTTGCGCGACGAGGCCGACGATCGAGCGGAACGTCGTCGACTTTCCGGCGCCGTTGCGCCCGAGCAGCGCCACCACCTCGCCCTCGCCGACCTCGAAGCCGATGTCGAACAGGATATGCGCCGGGCCGTAATGACTGTTGAGCCCCTCGACGGTCAGCTTCATGCCGAGGCTCCCTCGCGGTGGCGGGCATCATAGACGAGGCCCTCGCCGAGATAGACCGCCTGCACCTGCGGATTGCCGCGCACCTCGGCCGGCGTGCCTTCGGCGATCAGCGTGCCGCGATTGAGCACGATGATGCGGTCGGCGTGCTCGAACACCACATCCATGTCGTGCTCGGTGAAGAGCACCCCGATCGACTTTTCGCGGGCGATCTGAGCGGTGAGCCGCATCAGATCGACCCGCTCGCGCGGCGCCATGCCCGCGGTCGGCTCGTCCATCAGGAGCAGCTTCGGCTGGTTGGCGAGCGCCACCGCAAGCTCGAGCCGCTTGAGGTCGCCATAGGCGAGCTCGCCGCACGGACGATCCGCGTAGCCGCCCATGCCGACGAGCTCGAGCAGCCGGCCGGCCTCGCCGCGATCGAAGTTCGGTGCCGAGCCGAACAGGTTGAACAGCTGCTTCCCGTGCGAGATCAGCGCCACCTGGACGTTCTCGCGCACGGTCATGGTGGCAAAGGTCGCGGTGATCTGGAAGGTGCGCCCGACGCCGAGGCGCCAGACCTCACGCGGCTTCCTGGCCGTGATGTCTTCGCCGAGCAGGCGAACATGGCCGGTATCGGGCTTGTTCTGGCCGTTGAGCATGTCGAAGCAGGTACTCTTGCCGGCGCCGTTCGGCCCGATCAGTGCCAGGATCTCGCCGGCGCGCAGCGAGAACGACACCCCGCGCACGGCATGAATGCCGCCATAGGATTTGGTCAGACCTTCGACCTCAAGAAGTGGGGGTGCGATGCTCATTCGGCGGACTCGATCGGCTTGGCAAGCAAGGGGGACCCGGGCGGTGATGCCTTCTTGCGACGCTGCGCCAGCATCTCCAGCATGCCGACGATGCCCTTGGGGAAGACGACGACGATCAGCATGATGAAGCCGCCAAGCACGAGCTTCGACAGATCGGTTTGACTGACCAGCCAGATGTTCAGCGCCTTGTAGACGATGGCGCCGATCACCGCGCCCGACACCGTCTCGACGCCGCCCAGCAGCACCATGACCAGTGCATCGACCGAAAGCGAGATGCCGAGATTGTCCGGGAAGACGCTGCCCTTGAGATAGGCGAACAGCGCGCCGCCGATGCCGGCGGTCGTGCCGGCGATCACGAAGGCGGTCCATTGGATGCGCTTGGCGTTAATGCCGATCGCTTCAGTGCGCAGGAGCGAGTCGCGCGTGGCACGAAGCGCATAGCCGAACGGCGAGAACACCATGGCCCGCAGCGCGACGGTCACCAGCGCGGCGACGCCGAGCGCCAGCCAGTAGAAGTTCGACGGGCTCGCCGCCCATTTTTCCGGCCAGACGCCGAGAATGCCGTTGTCACCGCCGGTTACGCTCACCCACTGGAACGCGATCGACCAGACGATCTGCGCGAAGGCGAGCGTCAGCATGGCAAAATAGACGCCGGAGAGCTGCACGGCAAAGAAGCCGAACACGGCCGCGCCCATGCAGCCGAGCAGCGGGCCGAGCAGCAGGCAGACGATCATCGGCAGCCCCGCCATCTTGGCGAGGAAGGCGACGCCATAGGCGCCGAGGCCGAAATAAGCGGCGTGGCCGAACGACGCGAGCCCGCCGACCGACATCAGGAAGTGCAGGCTGACGGCGAAGATGACGAAGATCGCGATCTCCGAGCCGACGGTGAGCAGATAGTTGCCGGCGAACAGCGGCAGCGTCGCTGCAATCACGAGCGCCGCAAGCGCCGCGAGCCGCTCGTTCGACGTCAACGGCCGCCACGGATTGACGGTGAGACCCGGCGTCTTGCGCGCGGGCGCCTCCGGCTTGCCGAACAGGCCCCAGGGTCGCACGATCAGCACCACGGCCATCACCAGGAAGACCAGGATGATGGAAATCTTCGGGAAGATCAGGATGCCGAAGGCGTTGAGCTCGGAGACCAGCACGGCCGCGACGAAGGCCCCGACGATGCTGCCAAGGCCGCCGATCACGACCACGACGAAGACCTCGACGATGATCCGCAAATCCATGGCATGATGCACGGCATCGCGCGGGATCTGGAGCGCACCGCCGAGCGCGGCCAGGAAGACACCGACCGCGAACACCGACGTGAACAGCCATTTCTGGTTGACGCCGAGTGCTGCGACCATGTCGCGGTCCTGCGTCGCCGCGCGCACCAAGACGCCCCAACGCGTGCGCTGGAACAGCAGCCAGAGAATGCCGAGCACGACCGGGCCGAGCACGATCAGAAACAGGTCGTAGCTCGGGATGTTCTGGCCGAAGAAATCGATGGCGCCCTTGAAGCCCGGCGCGCGGCGACCGACGAGATCGTCAGGCCCCCAGATCAGCACGACGAGATCCTCGACCATCAGGGTCAGGCCGAAGGTTGCGAGCAGCTGGAATAGTTCCGGCGCATGATAGATGCGCCGAAGCAGCACCATCTCGACGAGCACGCCGATCAAGGCAACGGCAAACGCGGCCATCACGATCGCGCCCCAGAAACCGAGCGCACCCGACAGGCGCTCCGTCAGCGTGAAGGCGATGTAGGCGCCGATCATGTAGAAGGCGCCATGCGCGAAATTCACGATCCGCGTCACGCCGAAGATGATCGACAGGCCCGAGGCCACCAGGAACAGCGACGCTGCGCTGGCGAGACCGGTCAGAAACTGTACGACATAAAAGGCCATCGGCGGTCCGGGTTGGGTGTTGGATCTCATCCCGCTCGTGCGCGGGAGAAAGCTTTGTAGGGTGGGTTAGCCCTGCGATTGCGCGGAGCGCAATCGCTCGGCGTAACCCACCACTTCTGTTTCTGCGGATGCCGAAGGTGGTGGGTTACGCCAGCGGACTGCGCTTCGCGCAGCCGCGGGCTAACCCACCCTATGGCAGCGGGGATCAATCCTTCGGCCGCAGCTTCTCGACTTCGGCATCACCAGGCAGATAGTCCGCGCCCTTCTTGTAGGACGAGTCCACCATCACGCCCTTGCCGTCCTTCAGCGCGGTCTTGCCGACGAAGGCACCGAGTGTCGACTGGTGATCGATCTTGCGGAAGGTGATCTCGCCGAACGGCGACGGCACGGAGAGGCCTTCTGCCGCGGCGATCAGCTTCTCCGGATCGCTCGAGCCGGCCTTCGCCAGGATCGCAGCCGCCGACTTGATGGTCTGGTAGCCGACGATCGAGCCGAGACGCGGATAGTCGTTGTACTTGGCCTGGTAGGCCTTCAGGAACGCGTCATGCTCGGGCGTCTTGATCGAGTACCAGGGATAGCCGGTGACGATCCAGCCCTCGGGCGTCTCGTCCTTGAGCGGATCGAGATATTCGGGCTCGCCGGTCAGGAAGGACACGACCTCGCGTCCCTTGAACAGGCCGCGGGTGTTGCCTTCGCGCACGAGCTTGACGAGGTCGGCGCCGAAGGTGACGTTGAGGATGGCTTCCGGGTTGGCGGCGACAACGGCCTGCACCACCGGACCTGCGTCGATCTTGCCCTGTGGTGGCCATTGCTCGTCGACCCACTGGATGTCTGGACGCTTCTCCGACATCAGCTTCTTGAACACCGCAACTGCGGACTGGCCGTATTCGTAGTTCGGCGCGATCGTCGCCCAACGCTTGGCCGGCAGCTTGCTGGCTGCCTCCACCAGCATCGCCGCCTGCATGTAGTTGGAGGGGCGCAGGCGGAAGGTGTATTTGTTGCCCTTGGACCAGGTGATGGCGTCCGTCAGCGGCTCGGCCGCGAGGAAGAACACCTTCTTCTGGTTGGCGAAGTCACTGACGGCGAGGCCGATGTTCGACAGGAACGTGCCCGCGAGCATCGCGACACCCTCGCTCGAAACCAGCTCGTTGGCCGCGGTCTGCGCATCCGCAGGCTTGCCGCCGTCGTCCTTGGAGATGACGACGAGCTTCTTGCCGTTGATGCCGCCGGCCGCGTTGACCTCTTCGACCGCAAGCTGCCATCCCTTGCGGTAGGGCTCGGTGAACGCCGGCAGCAGCGAATAGCTGTTGATCTCGCCGATCTTGATATCCTGCGCCATGGCCGAATGAGCCATGCCACCCGCCAACAGCGCAAACGCCGCGCCGACGAAATAGTTCTTTGCTCGCATCCCAACCTCCACCGTTAAAATTATCTTAGACCGTCTTCGCCTTTGATCTCCGCAACCGTCAGTCCGCCGACGCGCGGCAAAGGACGGCCGCTATCGGTGACGGCGACCGCGACCATGATCTCGTTGGCGCGCGGCGCGTCGTTGATCTGTACTTCCATGCCGTCGAAATGACTACGCACGAAGGCTGCGTCCTTGTGACCGAGGGGAATGTCGAGCGTGGTGCCGGGGCCGCTGCGCTTTTTCGACGACGGAATCAGCGCGGCCCCCTTGCTCAGAACTTTACGTACCGGCGCGCCCATCTTCGGGTGAAGGATCGCGGCCGCGTGTTCCAGTTCGCCGTTCTCGCCGACGGCCGCGGCCTTGCCATAGCTCTGCGCCTTCGCGCCATCGATGCCGAGCGCAGCCACCGCGCGCTTCGACAGCAGCTCGCCCAGCTCCTCGCCGATCGCGATCAGCGGCGAGAGGTCTTCGACATATTGCCCCGCGAAGGGATTTTCGATCACGGCAATCGCCGCGGCTCGCCGCGTCGGCGGCGAGACTTGCCGGCCCATCTCCATCTGCGTCTCTTCGACGATGGTGACGATCTTGCGGATGATCGCGCTCATGATTGTGTCCTCAGGCTCTTCCCTGCTCAGGCATGAACCGCGTTCTCCAGCTTACGTGGGCGCGCTTCTTGCCGTTCAATATCTTTCGGTCCGATGACAAGCATATCACCACAAAGCTGCAACACGGCACCCTCGATCAAGCCGCGATCGAACAATTGGCGTGCACATTCCGCGCCAGATTCGAGTGCTGCCGCGATCTCGTCGTGCGACAACCGGCCGACATCGCGGGTGACGAGGCGTGGGCCGAGATCACTGTCGGGCTGAAGCTCGCTGGCCGGCTGACGGATGATGGCAGGATGTCCCGGCAGATCCACGGCATTGGCGATGACCGTCGCCGCCGCATCGGCTTGCGATGCCGTTGGGGCCAGCACCGTCACCGCGTCGGCAATCCCGAGCGAAAAACTGCGGCCACGGCGCCCGCTGGTCGCGACGCCCCGCACCGGGTCATCCGCATCGACCCTCAAAGCTCGCATCACGCCATCACGATCGGGGCGATCCATCAGGCCAATCGAAAAATGCTCGCCCCGGCCGAGATGAAGGGCGATGTCGCCGCCATTGTTGACATAGGCCTGATTGAGCGTCGCAGCGCCCAGCATGGCCCCGAGAATCTCCTCCGCTACACTGCCGGCAACGGCGGCCATCGGCGTGATGAAGCAATCAGCGGCAAAGGGCGCGACCGCGGCGTGCATGCGGCGCGCCACAACGCCTCTCAGCACAGTCCGCTCCCCGGCAGCACCGCGCAGCT
>NZ_JALBGZ010000358.1:0-6478 GCF_023006515.1 Bradyrhizobium sp. PRIMUS42 | reverse complement strand
CGCACGCCGCTGCGTTCGAGTGCGATCGCCGCGTCGCGCGTTGCTGCGCGACCGATCCGGGCCGCGCGCGGATCAATCGTCATCCGCGTCGCGACGCTCTGATGCGAGCTCCAGTAATTATTCCAATAGGCGTGGCGTCGATACCAGGAACGTCCGCCATAGTGGCTCGACCAGTAAGACGTCAGCACGAAGGGGACGACAGGAACGTCGATCACATCGACATAGTCGGGAAGATAGACGTAGTGGTTGCGATAGAGATATTCGAGATATTGCGACGACACCCAGCCGCGATCGTCTGAGAAGCTGACGTCGCACCAGGCATTGCCGCGCAGGCAGCCATGGATGTTGACGCGGGCGCCCTCGGGGATGCGATCAACCAGCGGAAAACCCGTACCCGGCCCGGCGCGCAAGCCGGTCGAGACGGTGACGATGCCCGGCGCGGCCAATGCGGCCGTTGGCGCGAGCAGCAATGCGGCAAGTAAAGCGGTCTTGAATTTCATGGCGTGTTCCTCCTCTTTCGAGTCGGAACGCGTAATCGGAGCAGGCGTTCCGTGTGCGGAGATCTCATCCGCCGAAAGAATGAAACGCACGCTACGCGCGGTTCAATATTCATCCGCCGTTCATCGAGCGGTGCGCAAGCGGCGCTGCCGGACCGTCATTTGAGCCGCAACATGAACGCGTCGAAATACGATGCTAGCCCGGCGAAATCATCGAGCGGCACTACGGTCGCAACATACTGATCGGGCCGCACCACGACCATGCAGCCGGCGGTCCGATCGATACCGCGCATTGCGAAAACGTCGTGGCCGCTCTTGAGGTCCGGACAGAACATCTTTTCGTAGTCGTACAAGCCGTAACGGCCCTTGCTTGGGAGCAACATGGGCGACATTGCCTTGATCGCGAGCTCTCGATGATCCTGCTGAAACACTGCGCGCAGATCGATCACGCTGTCGATGTCCGAGCTTCTAGACGTGTATCGCCGGATCGGAGATTTCGGGGACTCGGCGAGAAAATTGCACAAGCGACGAATGGCAGAGCCCGACGCTGCGGGATTCTCGGCGGGCGAAAATGCGTAGATGCGGAAGCGACCATCGGCCTGCCCGGCATGTCCGAGATGCACCGGCTTTGCATCCGCGAGCCGGATTACCGGGGCGGAATGGAAGCGCTTGCCGATGATGAAGCCCTCTGCGAGATGCTGATGCGAGACTGCACCGGTGAGGATGGACGGCGCGTAATGCGTCGCCGTGCCGGCGGTGTAGCGGCCGTGCCTGACGAAATAGTCCTGCGTCCTGGCGGCATCGGCGCCGCCGGCCTTGGCGGCGGAGGCGAGAATTCCCGCCCACTCGCGGTCGAAGTCGATCAGCTCCTTGGCAACCGCCTGGCGCTCCGCCGAATAGGAATGCAACAGGTGCGGGGCGCACTGCTTGCGCAGCACCGCGGCGAGCTTCCACCCGAGATTGAAAGCGTCCTGCATCGAGACGTTCATGCCCTGCCCCGCCTTCGGGCTGTGGGTGTGGCAGGCATCGCCGGCGATGAAGATGCGCGGCAGGCGCGTTGCGATCTCCGCGTCCGGCACGTCGTCGAACTTGTCGGTCAGGCGCTGGCCGATCTCGTAGACCGACCACCAGGCGATCTCCTTCACTTCGAGCATATGCGGCTTCAGGATCCGCTGCGCCTTGGCGATCACGTCGTCGGCGGTAATGCTGCGATTCGCGACGCGTTCGCCGACCTCGAGCTTGGCGAGCTCGACATAGATGCGAACCATGTAACCGCCTTCCCGAGGAATGATCAGCAGGCTGCCGTCCTTCGCCGACTGAATCAACGACTTGAAGCGAATGTCCGGAAAATCGGTCACGGCCAGCACGTCCATCACGCCCCAGGCGTGGTTGGCGGAATCACCGTGCAGCTCGCGGCCGATCGACTTGCGCACCGTGCTTCGGGCGCCATCGCAGCCGACGACATAGCGCGCCCTGATCGTCTCCATCTTTCCTTCATTCGCGGCATCGACGCGTTCAAGCCGCACCGTTACGGCATGATCGTCGTCACCCGCCGCCTGATCGACCGCGAGGTCGATCAGGCGGCGGCTGTAATGCGGCTCCAGCTTGGCCGGCGCTTTGCGCATGACGTCGAGAAAGCCGTCGTGGATACGCGCCTGGTTGAGGATGACGTGCGGGAATTCAGACAGCCCGTCCTCGACGTCCTGCACCCGGCCACTGCGGATGATGGTCTCGGGCGAGCGTTCGTCCGGCTTCCAGAACGTCGTCTCGTTGACCCAATAGGCCTCCTTCAGCACGCGCTCGCTGAAGCCATAGGCGTGAAACATCTCCATGGTGCGGCAGGCAATGCCGTCGGCCTGTCCGACCAGCAGCCGGTCCGGCTTCTGCTCGACGATGCAGGTCTTGATGTCGGGGAATTGCGCAAGCTGGGCGGCGAGCGTGAGGCCCGCAGGGCCACATCCGACGATAAGGACATCGACCTCGGCGGGCACGGCGCCCGCTGCGCCGGAGGCCTGAACGCGCTCGGCAGGATCGGCAATCTCGGGATCGCCCGGCTGAAATCCATTCAGATGGAATTGCATGAACCTCTCCCGTCAACGCTCTGTTTTGATATTGATCAGTATGCTGACTATCAGTATACTTGTCAACGATCCGCACCGCCCTTGTCCAAACGGAGAACTCGGTGAAAGACAACAACGACATGCCCGGGCATCTGGCGCGCCGATTCCAGCAGATCGCAGTGGCCGTGTTTCTGGCCGAGGTCGAAGATGCCGGCTTCGACCTGACGCCGGTGCAATATGCCGCGCTCGCGACCATCAAGGCCAATCCGGGGCTCGACCAGGTGACGCTCGCAGGATTGATCGCCTATGACCGCACGACCATCACCGGCGTGATTGATCGCCTGGTGCAGAAGAAGCTGGTCGAGCGCCGCGCCTCCAGCCGCGACCGCCGCGCCCGCGAGCTCGAGGTTACCGACGAGGGCCGGCGCACGCTGCGGAAGATCACGCCGGCCGTGGAATCGGCGCAGCGCATCATGCTGCGTGGTCTCAGCGCGAAGGAGAGCGAGGAATTGATGCGGCTGCTGCGCAAGACGATTGCGGCCGGCAACGATCTGAGCCGCGCGCCGCTCCGCGACATGCAGACATGATCCGGTATTTTTGTACGTAATTGTCGCGGCGCGCCGAAACCAGGAACTAACCTTCGGCTGTTAGGGTCGGCGACATTCTGCGCTTAACGCGCGATTAACTTTGCGGTTCGGGGGTTTCGGATGTTCAGGTTCCTCATTGCGGCTGCGGCCATCGCGCTCTCGACCGGCCATGCGCTCGCAAACGGCCATGGCGGCAGCGACGCCCCTCCTCCGCCTAAGCCCGAGGCGACGACCGCACCAGCAAAGGTGGTCATTACCAAGCAGGGTCCCAAGCTCGTCGATCTCAAGGGCATGACGCTCTATTATTACGAGCGCGATACCACCGGCAAAACGTCGAACTGCAACGGCAAGTGCACCGAGAGCTGGGTGCCGTTGCCCGCAACGACCGACGCCAGGGCCATCGGCGACTTCACCGTGATCAGCCGCAACGACGGCAGCAGGATGTGGGCGTACCGCTACCGCCCGCTCTACACCTCGGCCGCCGACAAGACGCCGGGCGATGCCAACGGCAATGCCACGACGCTGCAATGGCGCGTTGCCCGGCCCGAGAATTAGGCGAGCGCGTCAGCGGTTGTCACGACCGCTCGGGCCGGCCAGTTCGGTCGGAACGGGCCTGAAGGTCGGCATATTCGCACTCGGTTGCAGCGGCTTGATCTCAGCGTTTACCACCACGGGCCCGGTCGTGAACCAGAGCGCCGCCACGGCTGCGATCGCCAATCCCGCGCCAAGCGCCGCAAGCTCTTTCATGTTTCCGTCCCCGGAGATCAGTTGCTGAGGATGACGCCATGCTGGTGCCGCGACGGATGATCGGCATCGACCAGCGCGTTCGGATCGGTTGCGATCACGGCTTCCGGTAGCGGCATCGGCTCGATACCGGCGAAGCGGCGATAGAGCGCGCCCATGACGGCTCCGCAGAAGCCTGCCGGCACCACGAGAAAGGCAAGCAGCGGCACTGCGAACGCGAGCAACAGCGTGCAGGCGAACGCCGCAACGCCGCCAATGACCGCGTATTCCCACGCATTAGGGCGGCTCATGGCCCGCGCGACGTGGTGAACACAGAGCATGAAGATGCTTGAAGGAATGACCGAGATCACCATCATGACCATGAAGGTCTGCGCCGGGATCACCGCCGCGAAGATGTGTGCCGTGCTCTTGTCCGCAAAGCCGTTCATCAGCAGTGGCAGCAGCGTGTAGGGCAGCAGGGTTGCGAGCACCGTCGGGATCAGTGCGGCAATGACGATGCCTGCAAACGACGTGCGGACGCGGACCGGCCCGTTGAACACCAGGGGCGGATTTCTTGGTGCAACGGCCCCGGCAGCCTCCGCGGCTGCGCGCGCAACCGGGCTCACCCCGGCGAACTGGCCGTAGAGGAATCCGCCGATCATGCCCGCGATGGTCGGCAACAGGCCGATGGTCACCACAGTCCCGTCGCCGGGCGCGGCCAGCTGGATGTGGTTGCGGATCGCAATGCCGTAGCTCACCGCCGCCATGACGCCGCCCATCAGACCGTAGGCAAGCCGGCTCGAGACCGTCCACTGCCGCAGCAGCATATGTCCGGCGAACAGCAAGGCGGCGTTCATCGCCATGCGGCTGGCATAGAACACCAGGATCTGATCCGGCGCCGGCACACCGACCGGATCGGTCACCTGCCCTCCCGCGACGGCGAAGACCAGCAGCACGGCCTCGACGATAGCGAGCGGAATTAGCGCGGCGAACAGCGCGCGAGGCGAATTCTTGACGAGATACATGCGAGCAACCCCTTGCCCGCTGCACGCTAGACGCGAAGCGTTACGGCGCGCGCAAGACAATGGATAAAATTGTCTGTAAGCACGCGCCAGCGATGTCGCGCCATCTTCGCGTGCGGGCTTAGCCGCGCCAGCGCGAGCCCGCCTCGGCCCGCGCGCTCTGTCCGGGCGGCAGTACCACGACCATCGAATTGAGCTT
The DNA here is from genome assembly GCF_023006515.1 of Bradyrhizobium sp. PRIMUS42. Classification (NCBI taxonomy): domain Bacteria; kingdom Pseudomonadati; phylum Pseudomonadota; class Alphaproteobacteria; order Hyphomicrobiales; family Nitrobacteraceae; genus Bradyrhizobium; species Bradyrhizobium sp. PRIMUS42. Next base: position 1,390 of record NZ_JALBGZ010000358.1, on the reverse strand, counting down.
CACCCGGTCGTACAGATCGATCACGTCCTCGTTGCGCATGCGGATGCACCCTGACGAGATCGCCTGCCCGATATATTCCGGCTGGTTGGTGCCGTGGATGCGGTAGAGCGTGTCCTTGTTGCCGGCATAGAGATAGATGCCACGCGCGCCTAAGGGATTGGCGGGACCGCCGGGAACGCGCGCCGGATACGGTCCAAGCCGCGCCTGGATATCTGCCGTCGGAACCCAGTCCGGCCATTCCGCCAAGCGGCCGACCCGCGCGACGCCGGAGAACGCCATGGCTTCCTCGCCGACCGCAACGCCGTAGCGGATCGCCTTGCCATCCGGCAGCACGTAATAGAGGTAGCGCGCGTCGGTATCGACGAGGATGGTGCCCGGCTGCTCCTTGCGGTTGTAGTCGACGACATGACGGAGATATTGCTCCGGCACGTTCGCCTGCGCGTAAGGCGTGTGAGCGAGCAACTGCCGGTCGCGTGGCGTCATGCTCGCGTCGGTCGACGGCGAAAGCGTTGCCTGCATGCAGCCGCCCAGCGGCAGCAAGGCAACAACGAACAAGGCGATTAAGGATCTTGGCACCGCCGGCCCCCGATAGCGGATAGCAGCGCCCCCAGCCTCCCCAGATGCTGCCAAAATCGTGCTGAAAACAAGGCAACGCGGAACACATGCGCGTGTTCGACAAAGTGGGTTCCATCACCACAAACCGCGGAAGGAGCGTCGCATCATCTCCATCCCCTCGCCTTGCTTTGGTCAAACCCGGCTGGACTCGTGCGTCATCGGCCGGGCTCATCAGTTTGGGGGCTCGCCTCAAGAGATCGGCTCGCGCCAATGCGGACGACCAGGACTTAACACCCGGGTTTCAAACATCTGGGCTTCAAAGGAGCTGCGATGCTCGCGACGCTGAACCCTAAGCAAATCGTCGATGAGATCGTGAAGGACACGGTCAAGGACAACGATCCGCACGACGCTATTCAGATTTCGCCCGACATCGTGCTGGCATCGCGCCCCATCAGCGTGGCGCCGGCGCTGGCGCCTGACGTCACGACGCGTCCGGAACCGAAATTTGCGCCGGAGCCCAAATTCTCGCTAGAGCGCAAAATCTCTCTGGAGCCCAGGTTCAGTCCTGTCTCGGAGCCGCCGGCGGCGCCCCCACCCTCTGTCGATACCGCCATACGTGTCGCAGCGAGCGATGGCAGTGGCCCGCGAAAGCGATCTGCCGTGGGCAGGTGGCTGCGCGGTGCATTCGTCACGTTCCTGTTCGCGGGAGGAAGCGCAGCCGCCGCCGTCGCCTGGGAGAAGCACGGCGATACCGCCAAACAGATGCTCGCCGAATGGACCCCGGTCGTGGCGTCGCTGCTGCCTTCCACATCCTTGACCGCCACGTCGCAGACCG
>NZ_JALBGZ010000357.1:0-6499 GCF_023006515.1 Bradyrhizobium sp. PRIMUS42 | reverse complement strand
TCCGGCTCAGCCTGGTCGAGATCGATCCGGAGCTGGCCGAGCTCGCGCGCGACAATGCGGCGACGAATGCGATTGCCGCCGAGACGATCGTGCTCGACGTCACAGCCGACGCGCAGGTCTTCGCGGCGAACGGGCTGTCGCCCGACAGCGTCGACGTGGTGCTGATGAATCCGCCATTCAACGATCCGGGCCGGCATCGCGGCTCGCCGGATCAGGCGCGTCGCACCGCGCATGTGGCGACGGAGGAGACCCTGCATGCGTGGGTGCATGCAGCGCGGCGCATCCTCCGATCGAATGGTGTGCTGACATTGATCTGGCGCGCAGATGGCATCGCCGATGTGCTGGCGGCGCTGTCGCGCGGCTTCGGCAGCCTCTCGATCCTGCCGGTTCACGGCGAGGCGGGGAGGCCCGCGATCCGCGTGCTGGTTCGTGCAGTCAAAGGCGGCCGGGCACCGACGCAATTGCTGCCGGGCCTCATGCTCAATGACGAGTCACGCGTGCCTAAAAACGAGACGATGGAGATTTTGGAGGGGAGAGCGGCCTTGCCGCTGGTGGAACGGTGACGGCTTACTGCGGAAGCGATTCCGACTGCTGCTCTTGCGGAGACGTCAGGCGGATCGCCATGAACAGCGCACCGATCAGCAGCATCAGCAGATAGATTTTCATGGCGTTCTCCGCTGCCTCATTGCAGCCTCCCAACGGGAAATCTGCAAAACACGTTCCAGGCACTTCCAATGACAGTCGCGTGATAACAAATGGTTAATCAGGGGTAACGGCATGGCCGAACAATTGAACGATCGTGAGAGTTCCGGCCTAGCCGACAAGCTCATGCAATATCTTCCGGCGCGGTTCCGCCCGGGCACGGCAGTGGTGCCCGTGGTGCGGCTCTCAGGCGTGATCGGTGCGGTGACGCCGCTACGCCCGGGCATGACGCTGGCGGGCGTCGCGCGCGTGCTGGAGCGGGCGTTTTCGTATCGGAACGCCAAGGCGGTGGCGCTGGTGATCAACTCGCCTGGCGGCTCGCCGGTGCAGTCGCGTCAGATCTACCTGCGCATCAAGCAGCTCGCGGCGGAGAAGAAACTGCCGGTGCTGGTGTTCGTCGAGGACGTCGCGGCCTCCGGCGGCTACATGATCGCTTGCGCGGGCGACGAGATCATCTGCGATCCCTCCTCGATCCTCGGCTCGATCGGCGTGGTCGGCGGCAGCTTTGGTTTTCAGGAGGCGATCAAGCGGCTCGGCATCGAGCGGCGCCTGTACACCGCCGGCGCGCACAAGGCGATGCTCGATCCGTTCCTGCCGGAGAACCCCGACGACGTCGCCAAGCTGAAGGCTATCCAGCGCGAGATCCACCAGATCTTCATTTCGCTGGTGAGGGGGAGTCGCGGCGCACGGCTGAAGGGCGACGACGATACCCTGTTCACCGGAGAATATTGGGCCGGCGAGAGTTCGGTCGCGCTGGGGCTGGCCGACAGCATCGGCGATCTCCGCTCAACTCTTCGTGCCCGCTACGGCGAGAAGGTTCTCACCCCCGTGATTGCCCAGCCGACCGGTTTGCTCTCAGGTCTCCTGGGCCGGAAATCGCCCGGCGCGGGCCAGCTTTCGGCCCTGGGATCAATGGCCGGCTTGCCGGACGAACTGATCTCGGCGGTCGAGACGCGGGCAATCTGGGCGAAATTCGGGTTCTAGGCGCCACCCTCCCGCGCCATTTGGTCCCTCAGCCTGCCGATTGCGGCGCAGGACCATCTGCGCAACAATGCACGTGGGGGCTGAGCACTAGACAAGGATCGACCGATGCCGCCGTTCGTCGCTTTTGCGGGCGTCCTGGGTGGGCTTGCCGTGGTCCGCTGGGCCTACAAGACCGCTGTCCGGATCAATCAGGAGCTGGAGGAGATGCGCCTGTCGCGCGTCGCCGAAGCCGCCCATGTGGGGAACATCCAGACGCTGAAACGTGATCCCGTGACCGGAGCCTACCGGCCGGGTTAGCCGGTGCCGCAGGGTGGGCAAAGGCGCTCTTGCGCCGTGCCCACCATTCGCTTCCGCAATCGTGGTGACGATGGTGGGCACGCTTCGCTTTGCCCACCCTACGGCACCGTCCGGGATGAGGGACTGATTGGCCCGAATCCACCCCCCTTTGCCTTGATTCCCACCCCCGCCGTCGATACGGTCCCGCGCGATTCAAAACCCCCCGCGAGAGCCTGATCTGACGATGGACGCCTCATTGCCCGCCCATATGCGCCCGGAACGCTCGTTCCAGGGCTTCATCCTCGCGCTCCAGCGGTTCTGGGCCGAGCAGGGCTGCGTCATCCTGCAGCCCTACGACATGGAGATGGGCGCGGGTACCTTCCATCCGGCGACCACGCTGCGCGCGCTTGGGCCAAAGCCCTGGAACGCCGCCTATGTGCAGCCCTCGCGCCGGCCCAAGGACGGCCGCTACGGCGAGAACCCGAACCGGATGCAGCACTACTACCAGTTCCAGGTGATCATGAAGCCGTCGCCGCCGAACCTTCAGGAGCTGTACCTGAAGTCGCTCGCCGCGATCGGTATCGATTCCGCCGTGCACGACATCCGCTTCGTCGAGGACGATTGGGAGAGCCCGACGCTGGGCGCCTGGGGTCTGGGGTGGGAGTGCTGGTGCGACGGCATGGAGGTCAGCCAGTTCACCTATTTCCAGCAGGTGGCCGGCTTCGAATGCGCGCCGGTCGCGGGCGAGCTCACCTACGGGCTCGAGCGCCTGGCGATGTATGTGCAGGGCGTCGACCGCGTCTACGACCTCAATTTCAACGGCCGCGACGGCGACGCCAAGGTCACCTATGGCGACGTCTTCCTGCAAGCCGAGCGCGAATATTCGAAGCACAATTTCGAAGTTGCCGACACCGCGATGCTGTTCGAGCAGTTCAAGATGGCTGAAGCGGCCTGCAGAAAATATCTCGATGCGGGCTGGAAGGACGGCAAGCGCGAGGCGCATCTGATGGCGCTGCCTGCCTATGACCAGTGCATCAAGGCGAGCCATGTCTTCAACCTGCTCGATGCGCGTGGCGTGATCTCCGTGACCGAGCGGCAGAGCTACATCTTCCGCGTCCGCGAATTGGCAAAGGCCTGCGGCGAAGCCTGGATGCGTACCGAAGCGGGCGGAGCGGCCTGATGCCTGAATTGTTGCTTGAACTGTTCTCGGAAGAAATCCCCGCGCGCATGCAAGGGAAGGCGGCCGACGATCTGCGCCGCATGGTCACCGACAAGCTGGTCGCCGAAGGCCTCGTCTACGAGGGTGCGAAGGCGTTCGCGACGCCGCGCCGGCTTGCGCTTACCGTGCACGGCATCCCCGCGCGCCAGCCTGACTTGAAGACCGAACGCCGCGGCCCGAAAATCGGCGCACCCGATGCGGCCGTGCAGGGTTTTCTGAAAGCGACGGGTCTGAAATCGCTGGACGAAGCCAAGATCCAGCGCGACCCCAAGGGTGATTTCTACATCGGATTGATCGAGAAGCCCGGCCGCGATGCGATCGAGGTGCTCGCGGAAATCCTGCCCGTCATCATCCGTACCTTCCCCTGGCCGAAATCGATGCGCTGGGGCGCGCGTTCCGGAAAACCGGGATCGCTGAGCTGGGTGCGTCCGCTGCACGCGATCACCGCGACCTTCGGGCTCGAGACCGAAGAGCCCGATGTCGTGAAGTTCGAGGTCGACGGCATCGAGACCGGCCAGACCACGTATGGCCATCGCTTCATGGCGCCCGCCGCAATCTCGGTGCGCCGCTTCGAGGACTATGAAGCGAAGCTGAAGGCTGCAAAGGTCATCCTCGATCCGCAGGCGCGCAAGGACATCATCTTCGCCGACGCCAAGGAGCTGACCTTCGCTCAGGGTTTTGAGCTGGTCGAGGATCAGGTGCTGCTCGACGAGGTCTCGGGCCTCGTCGAATGGCCCGTCGTCATGATGGGTTCGTTCGAGGCGGAATATCTGGCGATCCCGGACGAGGTGATCCGCGCGACGATCCGCAACAACCAGAAGTGCTTCGTGGTCAAGGACCCCAAGACGGGCAAGCTGACCAACAAGTTCGTCCTCACCGCCAATATCGAGGCGACCGACGGTGGAAAGGTCATCGTATCAGGCAACGAACGCGTGATCCGTCCGCGCCTGTCGGATGCGAAATTCTTCTACGAGACGGACCTGAAGACGAAGCTCGAAGATCGCCTGCCGAAGTTCGAGCAGATCGTATTCCACGAGAAGCTCGGCACGCAGGCCGCGCGCATCAAGCGTATCGAGCGCCTAGCTGGGGAGATCGCGCCGCTGGTCGGCGCTGATGTCGCCAAGACCACGCGTGCCGCGCATCTCGCCAAGGCGGACTTGCTGACCGAGGTCGTCGGCGAATTCCCCGAGGTCCAGGGCCTTATGGGCAGATACTACGCGCTGGCGCAGGGCGAGGATGCCTCGGTCGCCGCCGCTTGCGAGGAGCACTACAAGCCGCAAGGCCCTGCTGATCGCGTGCCGACCGATCCGGTCAGTGTCGCAGTGGCTTTGGCGGACAAGATCGATACGCTCGTCGGCTTCTGGGCCATCGATGAGAAGCCGACGGGGAGCAAGGACCCCTATGCGCTGCGGCGTGCGGCGTTGGGTGTGATCAGGCTGATTACCGAGAACGCGTTGCGGCTGTCGCTCGTGAAGGTGGCGGCGTCCGCGCTCGCCGGCCTGTCGGTGAAGCCGGCCGATGCATCGAGGCTTCCGATCGACCTGCTCGCCTTCTTCGCTGATCGTCTCAAGGTCCAACTTCGCGAGCAGGGCGCGCGCCACGATCTCGTCGATGCCGTGTTTGCGCTCGGCGGTCAGGACGATCTCCTGATGATCGTCCGCCGCGTCGAAGCGCTCGGCAAATTCCTCGAGAGCGACGATGGCAAGAACCTGCTCGCCGGCACCAAGCGTGCCAACAACATCCTCTCCATCGAGGAGAAGAAGGACAAGCGCACCTTCGACGGTGCGCCCGATGCCGCGCTCTATGGCCTCGCTGAGGAGAAGGCGCTGGCGAAGGCGATCGGTGAAGTGAAGACGGAAGCGAGTGCCGCCGTCGCCAACGAAGATTTTGCCGCCGCCATGAGCGCGATGGCAAAGCTGCGTCCACCGGTCGATGCGTTCTTCGAAAAAGTTCGCGTCAACGACGACGATGCGAAGGTGCGCGAGAACCGCCTGAGGCTGCTGAACGAGATCCGCAGCGCCACGCGTGCGGTCGCGGATTTCTCGAAGATCCAGGACTAGGTCTCGTGCCCCGGACGCAGCGCAGCGCTACTTCAGCGGTGCGCTGCAGAGCCGGGGCACATGCTGCCGCGTGCTCGCAGCTTCTGGGTCCCGGCTCTGCGCCGCAACGCTACGCTACGCGCTGCGGCTTGTCCGGGGCACGAGAGCGCAAACATAGCCGCGCAAAAAAGTGCCCCGCCCGGCGGGGGGAAGACCGGGCGGGGCCTGATGTCCGATTTTCACTGTTCGCGCCAGCCTGATTGAAGTGACGCGCCGGACATCTAGTCGATGTCAGTTATTCGATATCAGTCCAGCACCTCGACGATGCGGCGTGAGCGCGGCTCGACCAGCACGGTCTCGCCGTTCACGACGGTGTAGCGATGGGTAGTGGCGCCGAAGCGTTGCGGCACGTCATAATAGGTGACGCCCGCCTCGGGTAATGTGGTGCCGACGACGACGCGATCGGGAATGCTGAAGGCCGGCACACGCTGCTCGACGACGTACTCGCGGAAGGCCGGCCGCTGCTCGACTGCGATGGTTGGGCCGGTATCGACCACGGCGGGCGCGCGTCCGACGGTGACACCGCTTTGCGCCTGCGCCGCAAGGGGCGAGCCGATCGCGGCCGCGAGCGCTGCAAGAGCAAGAATCCTGTTCCGCATGGACAACTCCTTCGACGTGATTTTATTTTCGGACGCGCCAGTGGCGCAGCCGATTGGCCAATGCATGCACCCTTCGCAATGTTCCGGGAAAAGGCCCGCCGCATTCGCGGCAATTTCGGGCAGTTTTCGTGGGTGCCGGAACTCGCACTGCCTGTTGCGCGTCTCTACTCGCGGAACCGGGAGGGCTATGATCCGCCCGCGATTCGCCCACCCTCCACAGAAAGATAGTTCATGCACATCACCGTCGCCCACATTTCGCCGATCCTGTCGTTGATTGCGGGCGTGCTCATCCTGATCATGCCGCGGCTCCTCAACTTGATCGTCGCGATCTTCCTCATCGTGAACGGCGCGATCGGGCTCGGGCTCCTGAAGTGGCTCCGCTTCTAGGCGTTCATTTTCCGGAACTGTCCGACTTGCGCGGGCCCGCCCAAAATGGTGTAAGGCCCGCGAATTCCCATTCCTCTCGCAGGTTGTGTGCAAGCTATGGCCAAAGCCGCCTCGAAGCCCAAGAAGACCCCGGCGAAAATCCCAGCGAAATCAAAGTCCTCGGCCGCCGCTAAGGCTGCGCCGCCGGCCCGCAAGGCGCTGGCCAAGAGCGCGCCGAAGCCGGTCGCCAAGCC
>NZ_JALBGZ010000356.1:0-6510 GCF_023006515.1 Bradyrhizobium sp. PRIMUS42 | reverse complement strand
GCCGTTCCACCGGCGGTGGCGGCCGGCGCTATCATAGCGGCGGCGGTGGCGCTCCGACGGGCGGTCCCGCCGGCGGTCTGTTCGGAGGTATGATGGGCGGGTTGTTCGGGCCGCCGCTTCGTTCCAGAAACCCTTGCACACTGATCGTCGCAAAGCCGTCCCGCGATGGTCCGCCTGCGAACAAGAATTAGGCTAGATGCGCGGCTAGCAGGACTTTTGATCCGACAACCCGAGGGGAGCCGAGTTCCATCCAGTGCCTAGGCCGAGTGATTATCAGTTTTATCGTAGCGGCCCGCCGGATCGGACAGCCTTTCTGAACTCCATGCCCATCTACATCGGCGCGGCGATGATCGCGGTGGCGATCCTGCTGTCGACCCTGATCACGGGGCTGACCTCCCGCTATGTCGGGATCGAAGCGCCGACCGACGAGAACATGTGGCTAGTCGACCGCCTCACCGGCAACGTCTATCGCTGCCAGGCGGAGGGGCGCGGCAGGGCCTTGTGCGAGCCGGATGTCGCCACCGGAAGCCTCGGTGACCGGCCCAAGGCGCCGAGGGATGGCCGCTGAGACACCGTCTTTGCATCGCAGCAAGAAAATTGTCTTCTCCGCGAAACGTCTGTGCTGGAGAATACGTAATTGCGAAGGCCGGTATGACGCCGGTTTCGTTTTATGGAGGAGACGTTTCGATGAAGACCTTGCTCATGGCCGCAACCTTTGTCGCGTTCACGCTTTCGCTGTCACCCGCATCCGCGGCAATGATGGCGTGCACCAAGGACAACATGATGAAGTCCGCCGCCGCGATGGGCGGCACGCCCGACTCCCCGGCCAAGATGGCGTCCAACAAGGAAATGGCCATGGCCAACACCGACATGAGCAATGGCAAGATGAAGAGCGCCTGCATGCACTACATGAAGTCGCAAAAGGCGATGACGGCGAAGTAGGCCTGGCCCGCATCGAAACCGCCGCGCTGTCAGCAGATGGCAGCGCGGCTTCTTTTTCCTTGGTTGTTTCAGGTCCGCTGCTTTCTCCCGGCGCGAATCCCGCTACATTGCGTCCCGTAATGTCCCGCGCTCTAAAACCGCTCTCCCTCACCACGACACAGGCCCGGCAGATCTGGCTGCACGCCCAGCGGCTGGATCAGCGCGCCCCGTTCGGCGACGGAGCGCAGGCCGTCGCGGACGCGGTGGCTCATCTCGGCTATGTGCAGATCGACACCATCAACGTCATCGAGCGCTGCCATCACCATATCCTGTTCAGCCGTATCCCGTCCTACCGCCGCGCCGATCTGCGCCACGCCCAGAGCGTCGACAAACGCGTGTTCGAATATTGGACACACGCGCTCTCTTACGTTCCGGCTGACGACTTCCGTTTCTTCCTGCCGGCGATGCGCGAGCACCGCCGCGAGGGGCACAAATGGTTCGCCTCGGTGAAGCCGGCCGACACGCGCAAGGTGATGCGGCTGGTGCGTGCCGGTCCGCTGACGATCCGCGACATCGAGGACGACGTGCTCACCGAGAAGGAGCACCTGTGGCAGAGCCGCAAGCCCTCGAAGCGGGCGTTGCAGCTTGCCTTCTATACCGGCGCCGTGACCATCAGCGAGCGGCAGGGCATGCTCAAGACTTACGAGCTGATGACGCGTCATTTCAGCTGGGACAAGCTGCCGAGGCCCGCCTCGGCAAGGGAGATCTCGTCCTATCTGCTCGACCGCGCATTGCGGTCGCAAGGGGTGGTGAGCCTCGATTCGATCTGTCATCTCGATGCGCCGCGCAAGAAGGCGGTCGCGAGCCTGATCGCCGCGCGCGTCCGCCGCGGCGAACTCGTGCCGATCGCGCTCGAGGGCGCCGGCAAGCAGGAGCATTGGGCCTTGCCCGCCGCGCTCGAGCCGCATGACGTGTCGCCCGATCTCGTCCACATCCTCTCGCCGTTCGATCCCCTGATCATCCAGCGCAAGCGCACCAATCTCATCTTCGGTTACAACCACCTGTTCGAGGCCTATGTGCCGAAGGCGAAACGCAAGCTCGGCTATTTTGCGCTGCCGGTGCTGGTCGGCGACGAGATCGTCGCGGCGCTCGACCTGAAGACGGACCGGCAGGCCAAGAAGCTGCTGATGCAGAAATGGACCTGGGTCGGGCAGGGGAAGAAGACGGCAGGGCGCAAGGAGCTCAAGCGGGTGATCGAGGATGAGCTTGATCGCTTCGAGCGGTTTCAGCTGGCGGAGTGAGTTGCAAAACACCGGTCTCGTAGGGTGGGCAAAGCGAAGCGTGCCCACGCCCGTCTCCCGTGGAGAGAAATCGTGGGCACGGCGCTAAGGCGCCTTTGCCCACCCTACGAGACCGTGCACTGTAGTCACCCGATCGGCCAAAACGCCGAACGCAATCCCCATTGCATACGCCACCAAATTCCACAGCGAGAAGATACGCCCGAGCAGCAGCGCGCCGGCCGTCGTCAGCCGGAATGCATCGAGCCATGGCGTGTGAATCAGCCGGGAGAATTCCACGACGACTGCGATGATCGCCGCGATGGCTGTGAGTTGGCTGCGCGACAGCTGCGGCAGCAAGACCCCGGCCAGCAGAAACACCATCGTGGCCCACAATAGCGAGCCGCCATACTTCACGACGAAGGCAGGCAGGCCGAATGGAAAGCCGTACCAGCGCAGGGACAATCCGCAGACGATCACCGCGAGGGCGAGGGCGGCGCGGATCAGCGATGTCCGTAACGGCGCAACAGGTTTATCCGGCTGCGCTGCGCGCATTGCTCGCTCCATTGACTCTTTGCCCGCGATGCTCAAAACCGCGCCCAGCCCTAGAAAAGCAACAACCCGGGGAAAGCCATGAGCCAGACCACCACCTATGCCGGTTCCGCCGGCGGTGCCAAGAATGCCAAGAGCGAAATCGAGACGTCGACAATTCGCGCTATCTCCTGGCGCCTGATTCCGTTCCTTGTGCTGGCCTACTTCTTCTCCTATCTCGACCGCGTCAATCTCGGCTTCGCCGCGCTGACCATGAATGCGGAACTGAAATTCACGCCGCTGATCTTCTCCTGGGGCGCCGGCATCTTCTTCATCGGCTATTTCATCTTCGAGGTGCCGAGCAATCTGGCGCTGGAGAAATTCGGCGCCAGCCGCTGGATCGCCCGCATCATGGTGACTTGGGGCATCATCTCCGCGCTGATGGCGCTCGTCAGCGGCGTCACCAGCTTCTACGTCCTTCGCTTCCTGCTCGGTGTCGCCGAGGCCGGCTTCTTCCCAGGCATCATCCTCTATCTCACCTATTGGTACCCTGCCGAATATCGCGCCCGCTTCCTCGCCGCCTTCGCCGTCGCCGTGCCGGTCTCGACCGTGATCGGTGCACCGGTCTCCGGCCTGCTGCTCGGGCTCGACGGCATGATGGGCCTGAAGGGCTGGCAGTGGCTGTTCATCATCGAGGGCATTCCGTCCGTGCTGATCGGCATCGTCACCTGGTTCTATCTCACCGACAGGCCGGAGAAGGCGGACTGGCTGTCGGCCGAGCAGAAGGCGTGGCTTAAGGCGAAGCTCGATTCGGAGGTCGCGGCCAAGCAGGCGGTGAAGCATTTCTCGCTGGGCGAAGCGCTGTCCTCGCCCAAGGTGATCGCGCTCAGCCTGATCTATTTCGGCTTCGTCGGCGCGCTCTACGGCATGCAGTTCTGGCTGCCGCAGATCGTCAAGGCGTTCGGGTTGACCAATGCGCAGACCGGCTTCGTCACCGCGATCCCGTATCTGTTCGGCACCATCGCCATGATCCTGTGGGCGCGGCATTCCGATGCCACGCGCGAGCGCGTGATGCATGTCGGTGCGCCGCTGCTGCTCACCGCCGTCGCGCTCGCCGTCTCCAGCTATCTCACCGATCCGACCATGACGATGGTGGTGCTGACGGTTGCCGCGATCGGCGTGTTCTGCTGCTTCGGTGTGTTCTGGACCCTGCCGACCGCCTGGCTCTCCGGCACCGCGGCCGCCGGTGGCATTGCCCTGATCAACTCGATCGGCAATCTCGCCGGCTTCGGCGGGCCCTATCTGATCGGCTGGGTCAAGGAAGCCACGGGGCAGACCTCAACCGGTCTGCTGGTGCTCGCCGCGCTGCCGCTGATCGCCGGCATTTTGGTGTTCGTGGGCGGCCATGACACCAAGCACGAGTTTGTCGAGCAGCGGCGGTGAGGCGAGTTTCGGAGGGTGGGCAAAGGCGCTCTTCGCGCCGTGCCACCATATTGCCCTGCAATGACGGAGGCGGTGGGCACGCTCCGCTTTGCCCACCCTACAATAGCACCCCATAGCAACCGCCTATGCGCTCCTTACCACCCCTTAACGATCACGGATTCCTGATGACTGACGATTATTGACTTTTATCAGTGATTAGTCGACATTCCTCTCATCCGAGATGCAGGAGTGTCCTTCGATGTTCGTCCGGTCGATTTTATCGAGCTATACCAAGCTGTTGGCCGGAGTTGCGCTGGCCCTGATGGCAGCTTCGCTGGCCGGGTGCAATGATACCGTCGCCGAGAAGGCTGAGCCCCCGCGGCCGGTTCTGGTCGCAACCGCGCATTATGATGCCGAGACCCCGGAGCGCAGCTTCGTCGGCACCATCAGGCCGCGGATCGAGAGTGACCTCGGTTTCCGCGTCGCCGGCAAGGTTGCAAAGCGTCTGGTTGAAGTCGGCCAGACCGTCGAGATCGGCCAGCCGCTCGCGACTCTCGACGAGGTCGATCTGAAGCTCCAGGCCGAGCAGGCGCTGGCCGAGCAGACCGCTGCGACCGGCGTGCTGGCCCAGGCGGCCGCCGCCGAGCAGCGCGCCAAGGACCTGAAGGCCAAGGGCTGGACCACGGATGCCCAGATGGATTCGAGCCGTGCCGCTGCCGACGAGGCCCGCGCGCGCCTGAACCGGGCTGAGCGCGCGGTCGAGCTGACCAAGAATTCTCTTTCCTACGCGACGCTCAACGCCGACGCCCGTGGCGTCGTCACCGCAACGCTGATCGAGCCCGGCCAGGTGGTCGGCGCGGGCCAGGCTTCGATCCGCGTCGCCCGCTTTGCCGAGAAGGAAGCGGTCGTCGCGATCCCTGAGACGCTGGTCGGGCGTGCCAAGTCGGGCGTCGCCAGCGTCACTCTGTGGTCCGAGCCGGACAAGAAGTACACGGCCAAGCTGCGCGAGATCGCGCCGACGGCCGATCCGGCCACGCGCACCTATCTGGCAAAGTTCTCGCTGCCCGAGGCCGACGACAAGGTCGCGCTCGGCATGACCGCGACGCTGACGCTGTCTGACGCGGCCACCGAGCGCGTCGCGCGGTTGCCGCTGTCGGCGCTGTTCAACGAAGGCGGCAAGCCGTCCTTCTACGTCGTCGACGACAACGGCGCGCTCACCCTGAAGCCGGTTGTGGTGAAGTCCTACGACAGCAGCGACGTCATCATCACCGGTGGTGTCGACGAGGGCGCCAAGATCGTCGCCCTCGGTGTGCAGAAGCTCGATCCGGGCCAGAAGGTGCGGATCGTGTCGTCACTGTCCTTTTAACTTCTGTCATTCCGGGGCGATGCGAAAGCATCGAACCCGGGATCTCGAGATTCCGGGTCTGGTCCTTCGGACCATCCCGGAATGACAAGAAAAGTGAGTTCCATCGTTGCGAGGCGAGTTTCGGCCCGAGCGCAAATGCGAAGGCTGAAGCGGCGAAGCGATCCAGAATCTGCCAGCCCCCTGGATTGCTTCGCTGCCTCGCGATGATGGGTTGAATAGAGTGGCTGTCGTGTTTTTGGCAACTGGATCGTCTTTTCGGAGAGAGCGATGAAGCGCTTCAACCTTTCGGCCTGGGCCGTCAGCCATCCGACGCTGGTCCTGTTCCTGATGATCATGCTCGGCGTCGCCGGCTTCTTCTCCTATCAGAAGCTCGGCCGCGCCGAGGATCCGTTCTTCACGGTGAAGGTGGTCAACGTCTCCGTGATCTGGCCGGGCGCGACCGCGCAGGAGATGCAGACCCAGGTCGCCGATCCCATCGAGAAGAAGCTCCAGGAGCTGCCCTATTTCGACAAGGTGCAGACCTATTCCAAGCCCGGCTTCGCCGCGCTGCAGGTGACGTTCCGCGACGATACGCCGCCGAAGGAGGTGCCTTATCTCTTCTATCTGCTGCGCAAGAAGGTGATCGACGTACAGGGCCAGCTGCCCTCGGGCATTCTGGGACCCGTCGTCAACGACGAGTTCTCCGACGTCGACTCCATCCTCTACATGATGACCGGCGACGGCGCCGACTATGCCCAGCTCAAGAAAGTCTCCGAAGGCTTCCGTCAGCGCCTCCTCAAGGTGCCGGGCGTGACCAAGGTCGACGTCTACGGCAATCAGGACGAGCGCATCTTCGTCGAATTCAGCCACGCCAAGCTCGCGACCCTCGGCATCACGCCGCAGGCGCTGTTCGATTCGCTCGCCAAGCAGAACAACGTGACGCCGGCCGGCACGGTCGAGACCTCCTCGCAGCGCGTGCCGCTGCGCGTCACCGGTGCGCTCGACGGCGCCAAG
>NZ_JALBGZ010000355.1:0-6532 GCF_023006515.1 Bradyrhizobium sp. PRIMUS42 | reverse complement strand
GACGCCGACGCCGGCGGCCGCCAACACGCAGGCAGTGTTGCAATAGCGCACTTCCACGGTCGACTGGAATGGCGCGCCGGCGCGGGCAAAGCTCTCGCGCACGGCTTCGCCGAGCCGCGTTCCGCGCTCGAGTCCGATAAAGGGCAGGCCGACAAGGTCAGAAGCGGAGACGATCGGCTGCGCGGCGAGCGGATGTGTTGGCGGCAGCACGCAGACCATCTCGCCGGTGTGCACCACTTCATGCGCAATGCCCGGATGATGTGTGAGCCCGAGCGCGAAGCCGAGCTCGGCGACATGGCTCAGCACACCCTCGATGATGCCCTCATAGCGGCGGACGTCGAAGAACACCCGCGTCTCGGAGCGACTGCGCAGGAAGGCCGACAGAGCCGATGGGATGATGCTATAGGCAAGCGGCGGCGTCGCCACGATCGACAGATGTCCGGACCGATTCTCGCGCAAATCGCGCACGCGGCTTTCGAGCTTGGCATGCAGCGCGAAGATCGCTTCGCTCTCCTTGTAGAGCGCCATAGCCTCGGCGGTTGGAAACAGCCGGTTGTTGACGCGCTCGAACAGCGCAAAGCCTGCTTGTGCCTCCATGGACTTCAGCGCGTTGCTGACGGCCGGCTGCGAGAGCGCGAGCTCGTCGGCTGCCGCCACCGTGGTGCGGTGGCGAATGACGGCACGCAGGATCTCGAGCTGGCGCAGGTTCATATAAGTCCAGATTATACTCTCGGCCAAAAGATCATAGCACGGCGAATTGCTTTTGCAGCGGCGTTTCCGCCTAATAGCGCCGGATTTGCACGCTGTATCAAAGAGTTCTGTCGCCTATTGAGGCAGCAGCGCGCACAGATTGGAGGCAGTCTTGGTTCGTGTCCTTCGCGCGGCCGCCGCCCAGATGGGGCCGACGCAAAAAGCCGATACGCGGGAGCATACGCTGGCCCGAATGCTTGGCTTGTTGGAGGAGGCGGCCGCGCGCGGCGCGAGCCTTGTGGTGTTTCCGGAGCTCGCCTTCACCACTTTCTTTCCGCGCTGGCTGCTCGAAGGCGCAGCCCTCGACCAATATTTCGAGCGCGTCATGCCGAACCCGCAGGTCGCAAAACTGTTCGATCGCGCCCGCGCGCTGCGCATTGGCTTCTATGTCGGGTATGCCGAGCAGACGGCAGACGGCCGGCGCTACAACTGCGCCATCCTGGTCGATCGCGCCGGCGAGGTTGTCGGCCGCTATCGCAAGGTGCACCTGCCGGGTTCGGTCGAGCCGCGGCCGGGCGCGCTCTACCAACAGCTCGAAAAGCGCTATTTCGACTATGGTGACCTCGGCTTTCCTGCGTTTCGCGCCGGCCCGGCCTGGAGCCACGCGATCATGGGCATGATGATCTGTAACGACCGTCGTTGGCCGGAATCCTGGCGCGTGCTCGGCCTTCAGGGCGTCGAGCTTGTCTGCATCGGCTACAATTCAGCTGCCTATGATCCCAATGGCGGCACCACGGAGGATGCGTCCTTGCGCACCTTCCATTCAACGCTCGTCACGCAGGCCAACGCCTACATGAATGCCACATGGGCCATCTCGGTCGCCAAGGCGGGCGAGGAGGACGGCTCCGGGCTGATCGGTGGCTCCTGCATCGTCGATCCCAATGGCCGCATCGTGGCGCAGGCAGCGAGCCTGGCGGACGAGGTGATCGTCGCCGACATCGATCTCGATCTCTGCCGGCAGGGCAAGGACAAGATGTTCAACTTTGCCGCCCACCGGCGGCCGGAGCAATACAGAGTGATCACGGAGCGCGCCGGCGTCATCGAGCCGGCCGTTCTCGATGCGGATTGATTCACGGCGCGGGCAAGGACCTGACATGATACGCTTCCCGATGTTCACCGGCTTCGCGGCGCTTTTCGCCATCAGTTCGGCGCAGGCGGCCGAGCTGCCGTCAGAGATCAAGCAGGCCGGCACATTGCGGCTCACGGTCAATTCGACCTACGCGCCGATGGAATATCGTGATCCCGCGACGAACGAGCTCGTGGGGCTCGACATCGATCTCGCGGGCGAGTTGGCCAAGCGGCTCGGTGGCCTCAAGATCGTCTGGAGCGAGACGCCCTTCGCCGAGCTGATCCCCTCGCTCCAGACCAAGCGGGCCGATTTCATCATCTCGGGCATTTCCGACCGCAGCTCGCGGCGCGAGACCGCGGATTTCATCGACTATCTGACGACAGGTCCGCAGTTTTTCGTGATGGCGGAGAGCGAGGCCAAGGCTGCCACCGATCTCTGTGGCAAGAAGGTCGGCACGACGCGCAGCACGAGCTTTCCCGTCGAGATCGACAAGTGGAGCAAGCAGAATTGCGAGGCGGCCGGCAAGCCTGCCATCCAATACGTTCCCGGCGAGAATTCGATCGACGTGCGCAACCAGCTCAAGCAGGGCCGCATCGACGCTGCGGTGCAGGGCAGCGAGACCTTGCCATATGCCCAATCGCAGGAGGCCGGGAAATATCGCCTCGTCGGCGAGCCCTTCGCCAAAGGTTATCAGGGCATCATGTTCCGCAAGGATGACGTCGTCTTGCGCGAGGCGGTGACGGAAAAGCTCAGCGCGATGATCGCCGACGGGAGCTACAAGGCCATCCTCGACAAATGGGGGCTGGGCGCGAACGCAGTCGCCGAGCCCTTGATGAACGCGGCTCCGCAATGAAGGCAGCGCCCGCCCTCGCTGAAGGATTTCCCGATCTCTCCGGGATGCATGTTGCGCGCGAGCCGCACTGGTTCCGCTGGTTCAGCGCGGCCCTGATCGTTCTGGTGCTTGTCGCCATCGCCCGCGCGTTCGCGAACGGCCAGATCGAATGGTCCTACGTCAGCCGCTTCCTGACCGCCAAAGTCATCCTGGAAGGCATCGTCAACACGATGGTGATGGCCGTGCTCGCCATGGCGCTCGGCATCTTTCTCGGCGTTGTGGTCGCGATCATGCGGCTGTCGCCCAATCCGGTGCTGAAATCGGTCGCCGCCGGCTACACCTGGCTGTTCCGCGGCACGCCGCTGATCCTCCAGCTCCTGTTGTGGTTCAATCTCGCGCTGGTGTTTCCGACCATCGGCATTCCCGGCCTGTGGAGCGCGCGGGCCGTCGACATCATGACGCCGTTCCTCTCCGCCCTGCTCGGGCTCGGCATCAACCAGGGCGCCTACACATCCGAAGTGATGCGGGCGGGGATGCTGTCGGTTGACGTCGGGCAGTACGAGGCTGCGCAGGCCATCGGCATGGGGCGGCTGCGTGCGCTGCGCCGGATCATCCTGCCGCAGGCGATGCGGGTGGTGATCCCGCCGATCGGAAACGAGTTCATCGGCTTGGTGAAGGCCACCTCGCTCGCCAGCGTCATCCAGTATCCGGAGGTGCTGCATAACGCCGAGAACATCTACTACGCCAATTCCCGCGTGATCGAGCTCCTGATCGTTGCCGGTCTCTGGTATCTTCTCGTGGTGTCGATCTTGACGCCGCTTCAGATGCTGCTCGAGCGACGCTTTGCCCGCGGCACCATGCAGTTCGCCCGATGACAAAGCCCCTTGTCGCGATCCGCTCCGTCAGCAAGGCCTTTGGCGAGTTTCAGGCTCTCAAGGACGTCTCGCTGGATGTCTGGGGCGGTGAGGTGATGTGCCTGATCGGCGCTTCCGGCTCGGGCAAGACCACGCTGCTTCGCTGCATCAATCAGCTCACCGCGATCGACAGTGGCGGCATCTGGCTCGCCGGTGAGCTGCTCGGCGTGCGGGAGGAGGGCGGACGCCTGCACCGCCTGACTGAGCGGCAGATCGCGAAGCAGCGGCTGAAGACCGGCATGGTGTTCCAGCGCTTCAACCTGTTCCCGCACAAGACGGCGCTGGAGAACATCACCGAAGGCCCGGTGCAGGTGCAGGGCCGCAAGCCGGACGAGGTGCGCGCAGAGGCCATCGAGCTGCTCAGGCGCGTCGGGCTGTCGGCTAAGGCGCAGTCTTATCCTGCGCAGCTTTCCGGTGGCCAGCAGCAGCGCGTCGCGATCGCCCGCGCACTGGCCATGAAGCCGATGCTGATGCTGTTCGACGAGCCGACCAGCGCGCTCGACCCCGAGCTCGTCGGCGAGGTGCTCGCGGTCATGAAGGAACTGGCGCGGAGCGGCATGACCATGATGGTGGTGACGCATGAGCTCGGCTTCGCGCGCGAGGTCGCCGACCGCGTTGTCTATATGGACCACGGCGCGATCGTCGAGCAGGGGCCGGCGTCCGAGATTCTCGGCGCGCCGCGGGAGGCGCGCACCAAGGCTTTTCTCTCGGCGGTGATCTGATATGGGGGCGTTTTGATGAAGAGACTTGTTGTTGCGGCGGCACTGTTGCTGGCCACGGGTGTTTCGGCAAGGACGATCGAGCTGCCGCCGGAGATCGCCAAACGCGGCAGCCTCAAGGTCGCGCTGGTTCCGAACTATCCGCCCATGGAGTTTCGCGATCCCGCCACCAATGCGCTCTCCGGCTTTGACGTCGATCTCGGGGAGGCGATCGGCCGCAAGCTCGGCGTCAAGATCGAATGGCAGGAGACCAGCTTCGCCGAGTTCATGCCGTCGATCTCGACGGGCCGGGTGGATGCGGTGCTGTCGGGCTTCACAGACTATGCGAGCCGGCACGAGACAGCGACCTTCGTCGATTACCTGCGCAGCGGTCCACGCTTCTTCGTGCAGCAGTCCCGCGCGACCGAGTTCAAGGACATGGCTGCGCTCTGCGGCAAGAAGGTCGGCGCCAGCCGCCGCACCTCGTTCCCGGCGCAGATTGCGGCATGGAGCGAGAAGAACTGTGCCAGCAATCCGATCGTCTTCGTAGGCACAGACGGCTCGGGCGATGCCCGCAACCAGCTCAGGCAAGGCCGTATCGATGCCGCCGTGCAGGGCAACGAGACGCTGCCCTATCTCATGGATCTCGAACCCGGCGTCTACGCGCCGGTCGGCGAGACCATCGCGCAGCAGCTCACCGGAATCGCGCTGCCCATCAAGGAGAAGGCATTGCAAGAGGCGATGGCGCAGGCGGTCGATGCGCTGATCGCGGATGGCACCTATCGTGCGTTGCTTGCGAAATGGAAGTTGACCGATAACGGGATTGAGAAGGCGACTATCAATGCTGGACAGTAAGGCACTTGCGAGTATCCCGCTCACCCCGGCCAACACCGCCGATCCCGCACCCGACTATCCCTGGCCAAAGCCTTATACGTCGGCGATGTTCCTGTCGTTCGATGTGGACGCGGAAAGTGCCTGGACCAGCAAGGATGCAGTTCACGCGCAGCGCCTGATCACCATGA
The DNA here is from genome assembly GCF_023006515.1 of Bradyrhizobium sp. PRIMUS42. NCBI lineage: Bacteria > Pseudomonadati > Pseudomonadota > Alphaproteobacteria > Hyphomicrobiales > Nitrobacteraceae > Bradyrhizobium > Bradyrhizobium sp. PRIMUS42. The sequence continues at coordinate 1,247 of NZ_JALBGZ010000355.1, read as the reverse complement.
GCTATGGTGGTTATGAAGCGCGTGTCGGCACGCCCAAGCTTCTGGAGCTGCTCGACCAGCTCGAGTTGAAGGCGACGTTCTTCGTCACCGGGTGGTCGGTCGATGCGCATCCGGCGATGGCCGAGTCGATCATCAAGGCCGGCCACGAGATCGGCCATCACGGCTATCATCATCTCCTGCCGGATCCCGGCGATCCCTGGATTGAGGAAGAGCTCGAGCGCGGCTTCGAGGTGCTGAAGCGCCGGCTCGGCGTCAAGCCGATCGGCTATCGCGCGCCTTACGGCGAATTCACTGAAGAGCTGCGCAAAGCGCTGGTGCGCCACGGTATCGTCTATACTTCGTCGTTCCGCGACGACGTCCGGCCGTATCGCCATCGCCTCGCCGACGGCAAGCCGGGCACGATCGAGTTGCCGGTCACTGCGAGCTACGACGACTGGATGCATGGCCTCTCGGCGCGGTTCAGCCCGCGCTCGATCTTCCCCAAGGAGCACGTGCTCTCGATCTGGAAGGACGAACTCGACGAGGTCAGGGACTGGGGTGCAATGGTGACGACCGTGCTGCATCCGCAATGCAGCGGGCGTCCCATGCGGCTTCGGCTGTTGCGCGAATTCCTGACTTACGCAAAATCCTGTCCCGATCTCTGGATCACAACCGGTCGCGATATTGCCGCAAACTTCCAGCGCCACGAAGCGGGCAATCGTTGAGCCAAGCTGCTTGAGCCAAGTCATGACATCGAGCCGTCGCCGCATCCTGATCATCAATCCGAACTCCTCGGCTTCGGTCAAGGCGGCGATCGACGAGGCGGTGGCGCCGTTGCGGATCCCGGGCGGGCCGGAGATACTGGTCGTGAGCCTTCCCGAAGGACCGCCCAGCATCACCTCGCAGCGAGATGCGGACAGCGTTGTCATGCCGCTGGTGAACCGCGTCGCGCGGGAAGATGCGGATGCTTTCGTTATTGCTTGCTTCAGCGATCCCGGCCTGCATGCAGTCCGCGAAGCCGCCGGCGGTCGTCCCGTCATGGGCATCGCCGAGTGGGGTATTTTGCGGGCGCTGACGCTCGGCGAGCGGTTCGGCATCATCGCGCTATCGCCGCAAAGCATACGACGCCAGCAGCGCATGGTGCGGCAGATGGGGTTGGATGCCCGCTATGCCGGAAGCTGGTCGGTGGGTGCCAGCGCCGCGGAAACGGCGGGCGGCGATATCCGTGATCGCCTCATCGAGGCGGGCCGTGCGCTGGTTACGCAGCG
>NZ_JALBGZ010000354.1:0-6554 GCF_023006515.1 Bradyrhizobium sp. PRIMUS42 | reverse complement strand
ACTCGGCTGCGACGTCGTGCAAGGCTTCATCTACGCCCCCGCGCTTCCCCCCGTCGCCTTCGAGCGCTGGCTGATCGAGCACTGCGCCGAGCAGGCGAGGGCGATGCTGGGGCGGCTTGATGTTGCGGCGGCGGGGTGCGACGCCGTGAAGCGAACGGCTTAGGCCTTGGGGATGTGTTGCTCTGGAACCAGCGATCGGATATCTCCGCGCATCGAATGATGCGTATTGGGCTGAACAAGACAGATGCCGTTCAACCGACTTCACGTCCCGCAGGCATTGGCAACTGAGACATGCCAGGCCATCAATGCGTGCCTCCATGCAAGTCTCGTGGCCACCTGCGGCGTCAACCCGGACGACGACTTTTGCTTGATCTCGCGGTATCCCCCAGGGGAGATGATCTGTCATCCGACGTTCTTGGGACGACGCGATCCGAGCTCGACCATCATCATTGAAATCACGTTGCTTGCGGGCCGCTCCGACGTGCAAAAGGAAGCTTTGTACGAGGATGTTCGCAGTCGACTGGCCGAGATCGGCTTTGATCCGGCCAATTCAATCGTCTTCCTGACGGAGAACAAGCCGATTGACTGGTCCTTCAGCGAAGCTGGATCGGTCAAGTCGGTTCTCGGGCTGTAGTCGATAAACCAGCCGTTCCGCGATGGAGCGGGAGGCCGCTTTGGCGGGAACCAATTCCATCAAACGTCGCTCACCCTCACTCCGCCGCCAACCCCCATCACCAGAGGTCTGGATTTAACTAGCCGGCGGGCTACGGAGATCGAGGCGGCGCTGTCTCTCGCCGATGTTGCCAGCAGCTCGAGCCGTTCACCAGCAGCGACGGTCTGGCCATCGATGTTCGGGATGCGAGCGGCTCGGGGTCGAGAGCGATATTCGTCTGCGAAAGGGTTCAGTCGGTCAATTGAGATCGCCGAAAGATGCTCACGTCTTCGCTCCGGCTAGAGCATCGAAAGCACGACAATCCCATCTTCGAGCTCCCCTGAAGCAAGGCGCGCCCGCGCCATACGCTCGAACTCCGTTCGATGCTTCTGTAAATAGCTGAAGGCCTGTTTCTGCGTGTTGAATGTCGTGGCAAGCCGGCACATCTGCCGATCTGCACCGGACGCGAGAAAGAAGGTGATGGTTCCGTGGTCTGGTTTAATTCTCGGCACGATCTGCGCTCTCAGGCATGTGATCGGCCCCCCCCCAAATTTCGGCGGCGGTCTGAAGACGCTATCGCGCCGGCTTCCGTGAACGCTTCTTGAGCGTCGGCGCCGGCAAAGCGAGCCGAACAGCTTCGTCAGCCGCTTCCTTGGCCTCGCGCGCCGCTCGGAGCCGCGCCATATTCTTTCGAACCTCGACGGCCTGCCTTTCGGCATCGGCCAATGCCTGCGCTCCATCTTCAGCGGCGAGGCGCCGGCGATCGGACCGCGCGACGCTTTCGGGTGACGGCCCTGCCAGTTTCTTGGTGCTCATCGTTCCCCCGGCTCCGAAAACGACTAAACCCGCTCAATCCTGGGATTGAGCGGGCAGAGCGACCGTTTCAGTACATCCGTGAAACGGCGCCACGATATCAAGCCAGCGAGAGGTTCTCGGCGCTGACTTTGCCTCGCATCTTGTCGGTCTTGCTTTCGAAATTGACCTTCTGGCCCTCTGCGAGACCGGCAAGGCCGGCCCTTTCAACAGCGCTGATGTGAACGAACACATCGTTGCCGCCGTCGTCCGGTTGAATGAAACCGAAGCCCTTTTGGCCATTGAACCACTTCACAGTACCTGTCGTCATCTTCTTCTCCAAAGCGCGCAAGCGCGTCCCGCGTGACAATCACGCGGTTATCTTCAACTTCGTCGATGTCTCTGGAAAAGGAGCCCGCGGGCGCATTCAACAAGGCACAGCGGCAAATCGAACGAGATCAATATATATAAGTTCTACGATTTTGCAAGGAGCTGAGCCAGTTTCTCTTCTGCGAGGCAGTTCTTCTGCTCCGATCGAGGCGCTTTGTGCCCATCGACCTGCAAGCAGGACGTTAGCGATTGACAGCGCTGCACGACGGTGGTCACGTTGACGCCGCCAAGCTGCATCGCTGTGACAAGCGGATCAGTTCGCCCGAAGCCGCGACGTGTGTCGCCGCTACTCCTCAAACATCGCAATGAAGTTCCTGCGCAATTGGCTGCCTGCAGGACGTGTCGCATTCGCAGCCCCCAGCTCGGAGGATCAATTGCACGTACTCGTCAGAGACAACAATGTTGAGCAGGCACTCCGCGTCCTCAAGAAGAAGATGCAGCGCGAGGGCGTCTTCCGGGAAATGAAACAACGGCGTTCCTATGAAAAGCCGTCGGAGCGAAAGACCCGCGAGAAATCCGAAGCTGTTCGTCGCGCCCGCAAGCTTGCCAGGAAGCAGGCGATCAGAGAGGGATTGCTGCCCGCGCCGCCGAAAAAGAAGCCCTTTGAACGCAAAGCGCCCTTGCCGGAGATCAAAGCACGGACGGAGTAGAGAAAACGTTGGGACTGGCTGCGATCATGGGACCGCGACGATATCAGGTCCTTCTGCCATGCATCCGGCCGTCGCGGTGCTGCTGTCCCCTATGGCCTGAAATCGATGCCGCGTAGCACGATGCCCGGCGGCGTGCCTTCGAACTCCGTCGCGCGATATTTGCTTGCCGCGCGCGCTTCGATGCGATCCCGCAGGCGAGTGAACTGGGCTTCCCGCTGCTCGGGCCTGACTTGCGAGCCGCGCTCGAGATAATCCATCGCGGAGGTCGAGATCGCGCAAGCAACCTCCCTGGTTCCGTCATGCATCGAGAACCGGACGATCATCCGGTCGTATTCGTGGCTGATGAAGCGGCCGCTGGTCAATGTCATGGCTTGCTCCGTTACGTGATTGCCAGGCACGATCCCGCCCTCAAATCACCGCCGGCGACCGGCCGCCTGCTTTCCCGTCGCGCAGTGGCACGTGTTGAGAACGCAGGCGGCAGTCGTTCACCTCAGCTCTCCTCCGACAGCCGGGCAAAATCGTCGAACAGCGCTGACACGAGCGCGCGGTGCCGCGTGTCCTCGGCGGGCAGGGCCGCGGCATAGAGGTTGAGCAAATGACGCGCCTTCACCGCGGCCTCCGCCCAGGACGCGGCAGGCACCGTCATCATGCGATGCTCGAGATCGGCCTCGCGCTGGCGCAGTTCTCTGACCTGGGCTTCGACGTCGGCAAGCGCGCGGCGCAGGTCGGTCGCCTTTTGCGCCGCCATGCCGCGGTGCTTGTCGAGATCCACCGGCTGGTCAGTCATTGGCGATGCTCGCGTCTGCGGCTTGTGCATTCGCCAGATCCACTGAGCCAATCGACAGCATTTCCATGGTGCCGCCCGCACCTTCGGCGGGCACGGTGATCATCGTGGCAATGCGGCGATAGGCGGCGAAGGTCAGGCCTTCGATCGTCTCCTCGTCGGTGACGACCTCGTAGGCGCCGGCCGGCAAGACGCGGTCGATGCCGCGGACACGGAACGGATGCCTGAAGGTGACGGTTTCTCGCCGCGAGCGGATGGTCATGCAGCCTGCCTTTCGCAAGTGAAGCCCCAACCGGTGCCAGCACTCCAAACCATGCGCCTTTGGCACGGCCATAGCCAGCACTATTGTCACCGCGTCGGCGAACAACGATGTCGCGGCGCAATAGTTGCCTGCGAGGGATTTAATTGCTCGATATTGGTTCGGCATGGGCCTAGCGTTGGTGCCATCCTGAATGGTTAAGCCGGCACGCGTGCCGTATTCCGGTCAGCGGGACCAACGAATACGGCATTTCTAATCTTGGCCGCGGCACCGCCACGATCGCACTGCGCCTCGCTCGAAAGCTGCTGCGCGAAGGCTGCATGGACGTCAGGGTCTGCACCCCGCGCGGACGAGTGCTCCAGCCGATGAATTCGACCAACTCGAACCTACAGAGGAGAGCGACATGGCGAAGGGCCAGCAACGCGGCAATCGCGAAGCCAAGAAGCCGAAAAAGACAAAGCCAAGGTGATTGCCGCGGCCCCGAGCCGCAAGGAAGCAGCCTGGCAGCCGGATTTCGGGCCTGCGAAGAAGAAGTAGCGCCGAGCCGACACCGGGCAGGCAATGCAGCGCTCCAAAGGCAGCGCCGATGCGTGAATCAATCGTCTCGCTTCGGGTGATCTGATGTCGGCGCGCGGTGTAGCCAACGCTTGACCGGACCGTTTGAACGTCTGCGTTCGAGCGTGGAGCAAGCTTGACGATGCATCAGGATTGTCCCCGGTCCGACGCCAATCCCGTCCTGCGCCGCAAATCCGTGATCGCGCGCAGGAAACTGTCGGCCGGCGTCGTCTCCGGATCGATCAGCCGGTGCAGGCGAAAGCCGTCTTCGAGCGCGAGCACGATTGAGGCCATCCATGGCGGGTTCAGCTTGTCGTTCTTGCCGTTGCTCTTCAAGGTCGCCTCGACGATGTCGGCCACCAGCTTGCGCCGCGCGCGCAGGCGCTTTGCAAGTTCGGGTCGGCGCTTCTCGGCGCGCGCGACGAACAGGATCATCTCCATGTGCAGGAGCGGCGAGCGGCCGAGCGGGTCCTGCCGGCTGCGGTCCATCGTCTTCAGCGCCGCGATGAAATCATCGAGATTGTCGTGCTCGGCGAGGATCTCGAGGTTGCGACGGATCGACTGCTCGACATGGTCCTCGAGCATGGCGATGATCAGCTCGTCCTTGCTCCTAAAGTTCGAATAGAACGCGCCGCGGGTGAAGCCTGCCGCCGCCGCGATCGCCTCGATGCTGGCGCCGCCGATGCCGTCCTCCTCGAACACGCGCGCGGCCGCCTCGAACAGCTTGTCGCGCGTGTCGTCCCTGGTCGGCCTGGTTCTCGCCCTTGACATCGGACGAGGTTAGGGCAGGATGCAACTCGATACAATAATGTATCGAGTTGATAAATTGAGGGATGGTTACGCCGGGCAGTGGGGCTGCGATCGGAGTATTCGTGTCATGCGGCAACCGATTTGAGGTCACCATGAACGAGCACGTGCAAGGCGCCGGCGGCGTACCGCTGTTCAACCCGCTCTCGCCGGACTTCATCCGCGATCCCTATCCTCAATATGAGCGGCTGCGCACGATCGATCCGGTCCATGTGACGCCGTTCGGCCAGTTCGTTGCCAGCCGCCATGCCGATGTTACCCTCGTGATGCGCGACAAGCGCTTCGGCAAGGATTTCGTCGAGCGCTCCAAGCGCCGCTATAGCGAAAAGATCATGGACGAGCCGGTGTTCCGCAGCATGAGCCACTGGATGCTGCAGGCCGATCCGCCCGACCACACCCGCCTGCGCGGCCTCGTGGTGAAGGCCTTCACCGCCCGCCGTGTCGAGGACATGCGGCCGCGCATCCAGGAGATCGTCGACCAGGCCATCGATGCGGTGATCGACCGCGGCCACATGGACCTGATCGAGGATTTCGCCTTCCGCCTGCCCGTCACCATCATCTGCGAGATGCTCGGCATCCCCGAGGATCATCGCGAGGTCTTCTACAAGAGCTCGCGCGACGGCGGGCGGCTGCTCGACCCCGTGCCCTTGTCTGCCGAGGAGATCAAGAAGGGCAACCAGGGCAACCTGATGGCGCAGATGTATTTCCAGCAGCTGTTCGAGCTGCGGCGCAAGAACCCCGGGGACGATCTCACCACCCAGCTCGTGCAGGCCGAGGAGGACGGCAACAAGCTCACCAACGAGGAGCTGACCGCCAACATCATCCTGCTGTTCGGCGCCGGCCACGAGACCACCGTCAACCTGATCGGCAACGGCCTTCTGGCGCTTCACCGCAATCCGGACCAGCTTGCGCTGCTCAAGGCGCGGCCGGAGCTGATGGAGGGCGCGATCGAGGAATTCCTGCGCTACGATTCCTCGGTGCAGATGACCGGACGCGTCGCGCTGGAGGATATCGACGATCTCGGCGGCAAGAGGATCCCCAAGGGCGAGACCGTGCTGTGCCTGCTCGGCTCGGCCAACCGCGATCCGGCGGTCTATCCTGATCGGCCGGACCGGCTTGACGTCACCCGCCAGAACGTGAAGCCGCTGTCGTTCGGCGGCGGCATCCATTTCTGCCTGGGCGCCCAATTGGCGCGCATCGAGGCCGAGATCGCCATTGCCACGCTGCTGCGGCGGTTGCCCGACCTGCGCATCGACGACCTCGAAAACCCGGAATGGCGGCCGACCTTCGTGCTGCGCGGCCTCAAGAGGCTGCCGGCGAGTTGGTAAAGGCGTCCCAGCGTTAACCTCCGCGCGCAACAGTCGCTGTGACTTCGCCACACTTCCCCCTATATAAGGGGCTGTTCCGGCACGCCTGAAGTCCACTAAGGCCAGGGTTTGGTCCGGTTGCCGGTTTGGCCGAGGGGAGACCCGTGCAGACGACGCTGCTCGGATTGGCGATTGCCTTCATCATTGCGCTGCTGGCCGCGCTGATCGGGCCTTACTACGTCGACTGGAACCAGTTCAGGCCCCAGTTCGAGGCGGAGGCTGGCAAGATCATCGGGGTGCCGGTGCGGGTCGCGGGCGAACTCGACGCGCGGCTGTTGCCGGCGCCGACGCTGCGGCT
>NZ_JALBGZ010000353.1:0-6560 GCF_023006515.1 Bradyrhizobium sp. PRIMUS42 | reverse complement strand
GACCAGCCACAGCCGGACCGCATCGCCGCCGATCGCCGACGGCAGGGTCTGGTTGAAGAAAGAGCCGATCACGTTGTAGCGCATGGCGCGGCCGAGCTCGAGCGGTGCGCCGCAGACGGCGCTGATCTCGCGCCAGCGCAGCACGCCGACGAAGATCTGCAGGAACGTGATCGCGATCGCCACGCCGATCCAGAACAGGCTGGTCACGGTGAAGCGCGAAAACAGTTCGGATAGATCGACCTTGCGCAGCGCCAGATAGAGCAGCGCAGCGGAAATCAGGATTTTGGCCGTCGAAAGCAGGATTCGGCGCATCTCGTCCGCATGAACAGGGTTTGCGAAGATTTGAGGCAACCCGACGCGAGCGCCGAATTCGGCCGCTTTGGTATGGTTTTGGCGCCGATCTTGCAATAGCCATCGTTAAGGATGCTGACCCTCGTTAAGGACGCTGAGAGGAGTCCTCATGACGCGCGGCGGGCCTATTGCGAGCCGATCGAAGTGGCGGCTAAACAGGGCCGGCTTGGATCCCCAGGGAACAGGATGACAGATCAGGCGATTTTGGTTACCGGCGCGGCTGGTTTCATTGGTTTTCACGTCGCCCGGCAGCTCCTGGGCGAAGGCCGCACCGTCGTCGGGCTCGACAATCTCAACCCCTATTACGATCCGGCACTGAAGCGGGCGCGCCTGGCGCTGTTGCAGAACGGCTCCGGTTTCTCCTTCGTCGAGGCCGATCTTGTCGATCGCGAGACGATCGCGAGGCTGTTTGCGCAGCATCGTTTCACGGAGGTGGTGCATCTCGCGGCGCAGGCCGGCGTGCGCTACTCGATCGAGCAGCCGCACGCTTACGCCGATTCCAACCTCGTCGGCTTTCTCAACGTGCTCGAGGGCTGCCGCAATAACGGCTGTCGCCATCTCGTCTACGCCTCGTCATCCTCCGTTTACGGCGCCAACACAAAAATGCCATTTGCGGTTGCGGACCGCACCGATCATCCCGTCAGCTTCTACGCCGCGACCAAGAAGGCGAACGAGGTGATGGCGCAGTCCTACAGCCATCTCTATCGCCTGCCGGTCACGGGCTTGCGCTTCTTTACCATCTACGGGCCATGGGGACGGCCCGACATGGCCATGTTTCTGTTCGTAAACGCCATCATGGCGGGCAAGCCGATCCGGCTCTTCAACCATGGGCAGATGCGCCGCGACTTCACCTATATTGATGATGTGACGCGTGTCGTATCCAAGCTGATCGATCTTGTGCCCGCGGACGATCCTTCTGCCGCAAATGCGCCGTTTAAGCTCTACAATGTCGGCAATCACCATCCGGAGGAACTGATGCACGTCGTCGGTCTTCTGGAGCGGGAGCTGGGCCGGACGGCGATCAAAGAATTGCTGCCGATGCAGCCGGGAGATGTGCTGGAAACGTTCGCGGATGTCGAGGATTTGATGCGCGACACCGGCTTTGCACCGTCAACGCCGATCGAGCATGGGGTCCACAATTTTGTCACCTGGTATCGGGACTACTTCAAGGTTTGAGATGACGATGGACAAACGCATAATCCCCCTGATCATGTGCGGCGGTGCCGGCACGCGGCTGTGGCCGGCTTCGCGCGAGGTGCGGCCCAAGCAGTTCCTGCCGCTGTTCGGCACGCGCTCGACCTTCCAGGACACGCTGCTGCGCGTCTCGGATCCCCAGCTGTTCGACCGGCCGATCGTCATCACCAACGCGTCCTATCGTTTCATGGTGCTGGAGCAACTCGCCGAGATCGGCATCGAGGCCGACGTGATCCTCGAGCCGATGCGGCGTGATTCAGGACCTGCGATCGCCGCGGGCGCGGTGTTCGCGCAGAACCGCGCCAGTGAAGCCGTCGTGCTCGCGCTCGCCGCCGATCACGTGGTGCAGGACACTGCCGCTTTCGTCGCCGCCTGCCGCGAAGGTCTTGCGGCCGCGAGCACCGGGCGCATCGTCACCTTCGGCGTCAAGCCGGAGCGGCCGGCGACCGAATATGGCTACATCAATCCGGGCGAGGTGATCTCCGGCGAGGTGCATGCGGTCGCGCGCTTCGTCGAGAAGCCGGACGCGGTGAAGGCCTCCGACTACGTCAATTCGGGCTATCTCTGGAACAGCGGCAACTTCATGTTCCCGGCGAGTGTGCTGCTCGACGAATATCGCAAGGTCGATGCGGCAAGCGTCGAGGCGGTCACCAATGCGGTCAACAATGCCGGCCGCGATCTCGGCTTCGTCACGCTGGAGCCCGAGGCGTTCGGTTCGGCGAAGGCGATCTCGATCGACTATGCGGTGATGGAGAAAACTTCGCGCGCGGCGGTCGTGCCGGTGTCGTGCGGCTGGTCGGACGTCGGCTCCTGGCACGCGGTGTGGGAGCTCTCGGACAAGGACGCGCAAGGCAATGCGGCGCACGGCGCCGCCGTGTTCGAGGATTCCCGCAACTGCAACGTCACCACCGACCAGGCGCTGGTCGCGCTCGAAGGCGTCGACGATCTCGTCGTGGTCGCAACCGCGGATGCGGTTCTGGTCTCGCGCCAGAAGGACGCCAACGGCCTGAAGCGTCTCGTGACGAAGTTGAAGGCGGTCGCGCCCAAGGTCACCGAGGAGCACCTCAAGGTGCACCGGCCCTGGGGCAGCTATCAGTCCGTCGACAATGGCGAGCGCCACCAGGTCAAGCGCATCGTGGTGAAGCCGGGCGGGCGGCTGTCGCTGCAGAAGCACCATCATCGTGCCGAGCACTGGATCGTGGTTCGCGGCGCAGCCCGTGTCACCGTCAACGAGACCGTGAAGACCGTGCACGAGAACGAGTCGATCTACATTCCGATGGGCGCCGTCCACCGCATGGAGAACCCCGGTAAAATCATGCTGGAACTGATCGAGGTCCAGACCGGAAGCTATCTCGGGGAAGACGACATCATCCGGATTGAAGACGACTATCAAAGGTCGTAACCAGCAAACTCCGAATCACGCGACCCGGGCCGAAGAGGCGGTATTTTTCGGCTTAAGGCCCGGGGAACGTGTAACTTTTTGAATCAAATCGTGTCCGGGCCGCCAGGGCGGCATTCGCCACAAATGTGGCGTCCGTGCTAGAAGCGCGCCGGGGATTTGCGTTGAATCGGGGTTTGCTCAAATGAGTTCCAAAGGGTCTGCACCGGCAAAGGCCGGCTTGCGCGTCGGCGTCATTGGCGCCGGCGTGATGGGCAGCAACCATGCGCGGGTGCTTAGCGGTCTTCCCGGCGTCAGCCTCGTCGGCGTCGTCGATCCTTCGCCTGCGCATCGCACGCGCGCGACCGAACTTGCCAATTGCGCGAGCTTCGAGACGCTCGACCAGCTCTTCGCCGAAGGCGTCGATGCCGTCACCATCGCAGCTCCGACCCATCTGCACCACGAGGTCGCGCTCGCCTGCATCGCCAAGAACATTCATGTTCTGGTCGAGAAGCCGATTGCGTCCACGGTCGAAGAGGGCCGCGAGATCGTTGCCGCCGCGCAAAAGGCCGGCGTGACGCTGATGGTCGGCCATGTCGAGCGCTTCAATCCGGCGGTCGCCGCCGTCAAGCAGGCGATCGCGGGCGAGGACATTCTCTCCATCGCAATCACGCGCGTCGGCCCGTTCCCACCGCGCATGTCCAATGTCGGCGTCGTCATCGACCTCGCCGTGCACGACATCGATCTGATCCGCTGGTTCACCGAATCCGACATCGTCGAGGTGCAGCCGCAGCTGTCGAGCGCGGTTGCCGAGCGCGAGGACATCGCGCTGTTGCAGTTCCGCACCGAGAGCGGCGTGCTCGCGCACATCAACACCAACTGGCTGACGCCGTTCAAGGCGCGCAGCGTCACGGTCGCGACCCGCGGCAAATACGTGATGGGCGACCTGCTCACGCGCCAGGTCACCGAGTGCTTCGGCTTCAAACCGGACGGCAGCTACTCGATGCGGCATCTGCCGGTCGGTCATGACGAGCCGCTTCGTGCCGAGCTGATCGCGTTCCTCAAGGCCGTGCGCAACGGCGAAACGCCGGCGGTCACCGGCGACGAAGGCGTCGCCAGCCTCGAGATCGCCACGCAGTGCCTCGAGACGCCGTCACGGCCCGCGGCCAAATCGCCCGCCCTCAAGGGCCCGCGCCGCGTCGCCGGCTGAACCCTTCATCCATGTCGACCATTCAAGAAGGCGCCAAGAACCAGACCATGAACCAGCATCTGCGTTCCGAACCCATTCCGTTCATCGACGTCGGCTCGCAGCGCCGCCGGCTCGGCGCCTCACTGGATGCCGCGGTCAAGCGCGTGATGGACCATTGCCAGTTCGTCAACGGTCCTGAAGTCGCCGAGTTCGAGAAGCAGCTCGCGGCCTACAGCGGCGCCAAGCATGTGATCGGCTGCGCCAGCGGCACCGACGCCATCCTGATGGTGATGATGGCGAAGAATGTCGGGCCCGGCGATGCCGTGCTGTGTCCGTCCTTCACCTTCATCGCAACCGCCTCGCCCGTGGCGCGGACCGGCGCGACGCCGGTTTATGTCGACGTCGATGAAGCCACCTTCAACATGAGCCCGGAGTCGTTGAAGCGCGGCATCGCGGCTGCGCGGAAGGCCGGCCTCAAGCCCGTCGCGGTCATTCCGGTCGATCTGTTCGGCCAACCGGCCGATCACGACGCCATCGCCGAGATCGCCAAGGCCGAGGGCCTGTTCGTGCTCGATGACGCCGCACAGGGCTTTGGCGCGAGCTACAAGGGCCGCAAGCTCGGTACTTTCGGGCTCGCCACTGCGACCAGCTTTTTCCCGGCAAAGCCGCTCGGCTGCTTCGGCGACGGCGGCGCCATCTTCACCGATGACGACGAGCTCGCGGCGACACTGCGCAGCATCCGCGTGCACGGGCAGGGCGTCGACAAATACGACAATGTCCGCCTCGGCCTGACCGGCCGGCTCGACACCATGCAGGCCGCGGTCCTGATCGAGAAGCTGAAGATCTTTGACGACGAGATCGCCGCCCGCAACAGGGTTGCGGAGCGCTACGCGCGTGGCTTGTCCAACGTCGTCACCGTGCCGCGTCTGGCGCCCGGCAACACCTCGGTCTGGGCGCAGTACACGATCCGACTGCCGAAGGGGACCGATCGCGACGGTTTCGCTGCCGCGCTAAAAGCCCAGGGCGTGCCGACCGCGATTTATTACGGCAAGTCGATGCATCAGCAGACCGCCTACAAGCAATATCCGGTTGCCGACGGCGGCCTGCCTGGCTGCGAGAGCCTGTCGCAGGACGTCATCAGCCTGCCGATGCACGCCTACCTGACCGAAGCCGATCAGGAGCGCGTGATCGCCGCCGTGCGCGGTGCGCTGGCGGGCTGATTTCGCGGTGGTTCTTCACCTCTCCCGCTTGCGGGAGAGGCCGCGCCGAAGGCGCGGGTGAGGGGTCTCTCCTCTGGGGGAGTCTTCGTCGTTGAGACACCCTCTCGCCAGCCCTCCCCCGCAAGCGGGGGAGGGGGCGCGCTTCCTCCACGGCTAGCACCTAGACCTAATCGCGCCATGCTCTAAAACAGACGCATGCTCGGACGCATCTTCACGGTCGGTGGTTACACGCTGCTCTCGCGGCTGACGGGATTTGCCCGCGACATCATGCTCGCGGCGATCCTCGGCGCCGGCCCGGTGGCCGACGCCTTTTTCGTCGCGCTGCGGCTGCCCAATCACTTCCGTGCGATCTTCGCCGAGGGCGCCTTCAACGCCGCCTGGGTGCCGGCCTATGCCCATGTCCATGGCGAGAAGGGCGAGGCGGCGGCACATTTGTTCGCCGATCGCATCTTCACGTTGCTGCTGGCCTCGCAAGTTCTGCTGCTGGTCGTCGCCTGGCTGTTCATGCCGCAGGCCATGAGCATCCTCGCGCCGGGCTTTTCCGAGGATGCCGAGCAGCGCAAGCTCGCGATCGAGCTGACCCGGATCACCTTTCCCTATCTGCTGCTGATCACGCTGGTGACGCTCTATGGCGGCATGCTCAACGTGATGCAGCGCTTTGCCAGCGCCGCGGCGGCCTCGATCTTCCTCAACGTCGCCATGATGATGACGCTGGCGGTTGCCGTCTGGTTTCCGACCGCGGGCCACGCCGCGGCCTGGGGCGTGCTGATCTCCGGCTTCCTGCAATATTTCCTGCTCGCCGGCGATCTCGCGCGCCATGGCGGCCTGCCGCGCTTTGCCCCGCTCAAGCTCGACGAAGACGTCCGTGGCTTCTTCAAGGCGCTGGGCCCGGCGACGCTGGGCTCGATGGGCACGCAGGTCGCGCTGTTCGCCGATACCATCATCGCGACCTTTTTGCCGGCCGGCGCGCTGTCGGCGCTCTATTATGCCGACCGGCTCAACCAGCTCCCGATCGGCGTGATCGGCATCGCTATCGGAACGGTGCTGCTGCCGGAGATGTCGCGGCGGATCACGGCCAACGACCTTGACGGCGCGATGAAAGCGCAGCGCCGCGCGTTCGACTTCACGTTGCTGTTCTCGATCCCGTTCGTCGCGGCGTTCCTGACCGTGCCCGACGCGATCATGCGCGCGCTGTTCGCCCGCGGCGCCTTCTCGAAGGCCGATGCCG
>NZ_JALBGZ010000352.1:0-6567 GCF_023006515.1 Bradyrhizobium sp. PRIMUS42 | reverse complement strand
CTGCGGTTGCCGCGCAGGCACGCCAGCGCGCCGGGATCGCCCTCGCGCTCGGCCATTTCCAGCTGCGCCTCATAACCGTCGCCGAGCCAGAGCTTGATCTGCCACTCCACCGCCTCGCGCATCGGCGGCGTGTCCTCGATCACATCAACGGTCCAGCCCGCGCGCTCCAGCCGCTTGCCGGCATCGCTCACCGCATCCTTCACCTCCGGCGTGGTGGCAAGTCCGCCCGGATTGAGGCAAAGCGCGGCGCGCTTTTCCCGCACGGGACCTTGCAGCGGCACCGGCACGAACCAGGGGTCGCGGATGTCGCGGGCCGACATGGCTTCGAGCGAGATCCTGATGTCGTTGACCGTGCGCGCCAGCGGACCCGAGACCGCCATGATCTGCGGCCCGATCGGGCGCTCCGGCAGCGCCGGATCACCCCGTCAATTTCTTCGGCACGCTGAAAGCGGGCGCCCGCATTGCGCATCTGTCGCCGCTCGACGGCGAGATCGCGCTGACCCACAAGATCGCCGATTCCGGCTCGCGCCTGCTGGTCACGTCCAATCTCGCGGCGCTGCTGCCGACCGCACTGAAATTCCTGGAAAAGGGGCTGATCGATCGCCTCGTCGTCTGCGAGGACGATCATTGGGGCAAGGTCGGCACGCCGCAGGCGGCGATTCCCAATGATCCGCGCATCGTGACCTTCAAGGCCTTCGTCGAGGGCGCGACCGCGCCGGCAGAATGGCCCGCCGTGACGGCCGACGACGTCGCGCTGCTGCAATATACCGGCGGCACCACCGGCCTGCCCAAGGGCGCGATGCTGACGCACGGCAATCTCACCTCCGCAGTGTCGATCTACGACGTCTGGGGCAAGCCGTCGCGCGCCGCGCGCGGCGACGTGATCGAACGCGTGATCTGCGTCCTGCCGCTGTTTCACATCTATGCGCTCACTGTGGTGCTGCTCTCCTCGCTCAGCCGCGGCAATCTGATCTCGCTGCATCAGCGCTTCGACGTCGAAGCGGTCATGCGCGACATCGAGGTCAAGCGCGCGACGTACTTTCCGGGCGTGCCGACGATGTGGATCGCGATCGCCGCGCTGCCTGATCTCGACAAGCGCGACTTCTCCTCGCTCGCTGTCATCGGCTCCGGCGGCGCGCCGCTGCCGGTGGAGATCGCGAATTTCTTCGAACGCAAGGTCGGCAAGAAGCTGCGCAGCGGCTGGGGCATGACCGAGACCTGCTCGCCCGGCACCGGTCATCCGCCCACGGGGCCGGAGAAGCCCGGCTCGATCGGCCTGACGCTGCCCGGCATCGAGCTCGATGTCGTCGCGCTCGACGATCCCAAGCGCGTGCTGCCGCCGGGCGAAGTCGGCGAGATCCGCATCAAGGGCCCGAATGTCACCAAGGGATACTGGAACAAGCCAGAGGGCTCCGCGGAGGCCTTCGTCGACGGCCGCTTCCTCACCGGCGACATCGGCCATGTCGACACCGACGGCTACTTCTTCCTGGTCGACCGCAAGAAGGACATGATCATCTCCGGCGGCTTCAACGTCTATCCGCAGATGATCGAGCAGGCGATCTACGCCATACCGGGCGTGCACGAGGTGATCGTGCTCGGCATTCCCGACCCCTATCGCGGCGAGGCCGCAAAGGCCTTCATCAAGCTGAAGCCGGACGCAAAGCCGCTCTCGCTCGACGAGCTGCGTGCGCAACTGGCCGGCAAACTCGGCAAGCATGAACTACCGGCCGCGGTCGAATTCGTCGACGATCTGCCGCGTACGCCGGTCGGAAAATTGTCGCGCCACGAATTGCGCCAGCAGCAGAAACCGGCACAATCCAAATCATAGAGAAGTAGGTTCACAGGAGGATCCGATGGATCTCGCATTCACGAAAGAAGAGCAGGCGTTTCGCGAGGAAGTGCGATCATTCTTCCGCGACAACGTGCCGCCGGATACGCGGCGCAAGCTGGTGGAGGGCCGCCACCTCTCGAAGGACGAGATGGTGACGTGGTGGCGCATCCTCAACAAGAAGGGTTGGGGCGTCAGCCACTGGCCCAAGCAATATGGCGGCACGGGCTGGACCTCCGTGCAGCACTATATCTTCAACGAGGAGCTGCAGTCCTATCCGGCGCCGCAGCCGCTCGCCTTCGGCGTCAGCATGGTCGGCCCTGTCATCTACACCTTCGGCAATGAGGAGCAGAAGAAGCAATATCTGCCGCGCATCGCCAATGTCGACGATTGGTGGTGCCAGGGCTTCTCCGAGCCCGGCTCCGGTTCTGACCTTGCCTCGCTCAAGACCAAGGCCGAGCGCAAGGGCGACAAATGGATCATCAACGGCCAGAAGACCTGGACGACGCTTGCCCAGCACGCCGACATGATCTTCTGCCTGTGCCGCACCGACAACAATGCGAAGAAGCAGATGGGCATCTCCTTCATCGTGTTCTCGATGAAGTCGAAGGGCGTCACGGTGCGCCCGATCCAGACCATCGACGGCGGCCATGAGGTCAACGAAGTGTTCTTCGACGACGTCGAGGTGCCCGTCGAGAATCTGATCGGCGAGGAGAACAAGGGCTGGGACTACGCAAAATTCCTGCTCGGCAACGAGCGCACCGGCATCGCCCGCGTCGGCGTCTCCAAGGAGCGGCTGCGCCGCATCCGCGATCTCGCCGGCAAGGTCGAATCCGCCGGCAAGCCGATCATCCAGGACGCGGCGTTCCGCGAGAAGCTGGCGGCCTGCGAGATCGAGCTGAAGGCGCTCGAACTCACCCAGCTCCGCGTCGTCGCCGACGAAGGCAAGCACGGCAAGGGCAAGCCCAATCCGGCCTCCTCGGTGCTGAAGATCAAGGGCTCCGAGATCCAGCAGACCACCACCGAGCTGCTCATGGAAGTGATCGGCCCGTTCGCCGCGCCTTATGATGTGCACGGCGACGACGGCTCGAACGAAGCCATGGACTGGACCGCCCAGATCGCGCCAAGTTACTTCAACAACCGCAAGGTCTCGATCTACGGCGGCTCCAACGAGATCCAGCGCAACATCATCGCCAAGGCGGTGCTGGGGCTTTAGGCGTCATTCCGGGGCGCGCGTAGCGCGAGCCCGGAATCCACAACCACGACCGGGAGTATGGATCCCGGGCTCGCGCTACGCGCGCCCGGGATGACGAAGCAAGAATTTCGGGTACGAGGAACCAAAGAAATGGATTTTGATCTGAACGAGGAGCAGCGGCTTCTCAAGGAAAGCATCGACGGCCTGCTGACCGATTCCTACGATTTCGAGCAGCGCAAGAAATACATGAAGGAGAAGGGCGGCTGGAGCAAAGCCGTCTGGCTCAAGCTCGCCGAGCAAGGTCTGCTCGGCCTGCCCTTCGCGGAAGCCGATGGCGGCTTCGGCGGTGGCGGCGTCGAGACCATGATCGTGATGGAGGCGCTCGGCAAGGCGCTGGTGCTCGAGCCCTATCTCGCAACGGTCGTGATCGGTGGCGGCTTCCTGCGCCATGCCGGCACCGATGCGCAGAAAGCCGCGCATCTGCCCGGCATCATCGACGGCAGCAAGACGCTCGCCTTTGCCCAGCTCGAGAAGAACTCCCGCTACGATCTGTTCGACGTCACCACGACGGCGAAGAAGAAGGGCGACGGCTGGGTCATCGACGGCGAGAAGTTCGTCGTGCTCAACGGCGAGAACGCCGACACGCTTGTCGTCACCGCGCGCACCAAGGGCGACCGCCGTGACAAGCCCGGCATCGGCGTGTTCCTGGTCCCTGCCAATGCCAAGGGCGTGACCAAGAAGTCCTACCCGACCCAGGACGGCCTGCATGCCGCCGACATCACCTTCACCGGCGTCGAAACCGGCCCCGATGCGGTGCTCGGCAATCCCGAGGATTCGCTCGCGCTGATCGAGCGCGTGGTGGATGAGGCCCGCATCGCGCTCTGCGCCGAGGCAGTCGGCTTGATGGACGAGTCACTCAAGACTACCGTCGAGTACATCAAGACCCGAAAGCAGTTCGGCGTCGCGATCGGCTCGTTCCAGTCGCTGCAGCACCGCGCCTCCGACATGTTCGTCGCCGCCGAACAGGCGCGCTCGATGTCGATGTTCGCGACCATGGCGAGCGATTTCGAGAGCGCCCAAGAGCGCGCCAACGCCGTCGCGGCAGCCAAGGTGCAGATCGGCAAGTCGCTGAAGTTCGTGGGACAGCAGGCGATCCAGCTGCACGGCGGCATCGGCATGACCATGGAGGCCAAGATCGGCCACTACTTCAAGCGCCTCACCATGATCGAGAACAGCTTCGGCGACACCGACTACCACCAGCGCCGCGTCGCGGACGCGGGCGGGTTGATCTGAGTCTCTCCACCGTCATTGCGAACGTAGCGAAGCAATCCAGACTGTCTCCGCGGCGACATCTCTGGATTGCTTCGTCGCAAGAGCTCCTCGCAATGGAGGCCGTTGAAGCATCGAGGCAACAACAATGAAAAACACCCCGTTCGATCTCACCGGCAAGGTCGCCGTGGTCACCGGCTCCAGCCGCGGCATCGGCCGCTCCTCCGCCGAACTCCTGGCAAAGCTCGGCGCCAAGGTCGTGGTGTCCTCGCGCAAGGCGGATGCCTGCAAGGAGGTCGCCGACGGCATCATCGCGGCCGGCGGCGATGCCGCCGTCATCCCCTGCAACATCGCGCGCAAGGCCGAGGTCGAGGCGCTGATCGCAGGTGCGACCAAGCATTACGGCAAGGTCGACATCCTCGTCTGCAACGCCGCAGTGAATCCCTATTACGGCCCGCTGCTCGACATCACGGATGAAGCCTTCGACAAGATCATGGGCTCGAACGTCAAGAGCAACATCTGGCTCTCCGCGCTGGCGATCCCGCAAATGGCCGAGCGTGGGAACGGCTCCGTCATCATCATCTCCTCGATCGGCGGCTTGCGCGGCTCCACCGTGATCGGCGCCTACGGCATCTCGAAGGCGGCCGACTTCGCGCTGTGCCGCTCGCTCGCCGGCGAATGGGGCCCGAAAGGCGTTCGCGTCAACTGCATCGCGCCCGGTCTCGTCAAGACCGATTTCGCCCGCGCGCTATGGGAGGACGAGGCCATGCTGAAGCGCCGCACCGCCACCACGCCGCTGCGCCGCATCGGCGAACCCGACGAAATCGCCGGTGCAGTCGCCTACCTCGCCTCGGATGCGTCGACCTTCATGACGGGACAGACCATAGTCATCGACGGCGGCGTGACGACGGCGGCGGTGTAGCGGGTCGTGTCCCGGACGCATAGCAGCGCGAAACGCTGCTATGCTGAGCCGGGACCCAGCAGCCCTGGCATTGGGCCCCGGCACAGCAGCGCACCGCCAAGGCGCTGCGCTGCGTCCGGGGCACGAGACCGAGACCAACCTTGACCTTCCGCCTCCAATCCGCTCCCTTTGGCGCGACACAATGACTCCCTCCGGGGAAACGCCAAGCTAAACGCCAAGGTAGCCGCCATGTCTTTCGTCCTCGCCATCGACCAGGGCACCACCTCTTCGCGCGCGATCGTGTTTCGCGGCGATATTTCCATCGCCGCCAAAGCGCAGCAGGAATTCCCGCAGCATTTTCCCGCCTCGGGCTGGGTCGAGCATGAGCCGGAGGACATCTGGACCTCGACCGTGATGGTGTGCCGCGAGGCGATCGAGCAGGCTGGCATCAGCGCAAAGGATATCGCCGCGATCGGCATCACCAATCAGCGCGAGACCACCGTGGTGTGGGACCGCGCGACGGGGCAGGCCGTGCACCGCGCCATCGTCTGGCAGGACCGCCGCACCGCCGACATCTGCGCGAAACTCAAGGCAGACGGCCGCGAGCCCGTGATCTCGCAAAAGACCGGCCTGATCATCGATCCCTATTTTTCCGGCACCAAGGTCGCCTGGATCCTCGACCACGTTCCCGGCGCGCGGGCGCGCGCCGCGCGCGGCGAATTGATGTTCGGCACCGTCGACTGCTATCTGCTCTGGCGCCTCACCGGCGGCAAGGTGCACGCCACCGATGCCACCAACGCCTCGCGCACGCTGCTGTTCAACATCCACACCGGCCAGTGGGACGACGAACTGCTGGAGATCATCGGCGTGCCGCGCTCGATGCTACCCGAGGTGAAGGACTCTTCCGCCCGCTTCGGCGAGAGCGCGCCCGATCTGTTCGGCGGCGCGATTGCCATCTCGGGCATCGCCGGCGACCAGCAGGCCGCGACCATCGGCCAGGCCTGCTTCCGTCCGGGCATGATGAAGTCGACCTACGGCACCGGATGCTTCGCGCTGCTCAACACCGGCACCACGCCTGTGGTGTCGAAGAACAAGCTGCTCACCACCGTCGCCTATCAGCTCGACGGCAAGCGCACCTATGCGCTCGAAGGCTCGATCTTCGTCGCCGGCTCGGCGGTGCAATGGCTGCGCGACGGCCTCGGCATCATCAAGCACGCCGCCGAGACCGGACCTCTTGCTGATCAGTCGGACTCCATGCAGAGCGTCTATCTCGTCCCCGCCTTCGTCGGCATGGGCGCGCCCTACTGGAATCCGCGCGTCCGCGGCGCGCTGTTCGGCCTCACCCGCAACACTGGCCCGGCCGAGCTCGCGCAC
>NZ_JALBGZ010000351.1:0-6590 GCF_023006515.1 Bradyrhizobium sp. PRIMUS42 | reverse complement strand
CGCTGTTGGGGGCGCCGTGCCGCTCGGCGAGGTCGCGAAGGTCGAGCCGGCGCGGGGGCCGACCTCGATCCGGACCGAGAACGGCCAGCTCGCGACCTACATCTATGTCGACATCCGCGATCGCGACATCGGCAGTTACGTCGCGGACGCGCAACGCGCCGTGACGGAGAGCATCCAGTTTCCCGCCGGCACTTATGTCGTCTGGAGCGGCCAGTACGAATATCTCCAGCGCGCGGCAGCCCGCCTCAAGATCGTGATCCCCGTGACGCTGACGATCATCCTCCTGCTGCTGTACCTGAACTTCAGGGCGCTGACCGAGACGCTCATCGTCATGCTGTCGCTGCCGTTCGCGCTGGTCGGTGGCATCTGGATGATGTGGTGGTTCGGCTTCAACCTGTCCGTCGCGGTCGCCGTCGGCTTCATCGCGCTTGCAGGCGTCGCCGCCGAGACCGGCGTCGTGATGCTGATCTATCTCGATCACGCACTGGCCGAGATGAAGGCGAAGCGCAAGGCCGAGAGCAGCGGCTTCACCCGGCAGGATCTCCACGACGCCATCATGGTGGGCGCCGTCGAGCGGGTCCGGCCCAAGATGATGACCGTGGTCGCCATCATGGCGGGCCTGCTGCCGATCATGTGGAGCACCGGAACGGGATCGGAGATCATGCAGCGCATCGCGCTGCCGATGATCGGCGGGATGATCTCGTCGACGCTGCTGACGCTGATCGTGATCCCGGCGATCTTCGGCCTGGTGAAGGGGCGGGGACTGCCTGATCGCGCGCCTCTTGCCGATCAAGATGCCGCGACAGCGAATGGAGCCTGCGCCCGGCAGGCCGCGGAGTAGCGGAGCGAATTGTGAGGCCGCAGCACGGCAAGGCTACTCGATGACCTTGTCGGCCATGATCAAGACGTTTTCCGGAATTGAAAGGCCAAGCGCTTTCGCGGTTCGCAGATTGATCGTGAACACGAACTGGGTCGGCTGTTCGACGGGTATGTCGGCAGGATTTCCACCCTTCAATATGCGATCAACATAGTGCGCGGCCTTCACGAACAACGACAGGATCTCAGGACCGTAACTCATGAGCCCGCCCAATTCGGTGTAGCTGTTGACCTGAAAAACTGAAGGCAGGCGGTGCTCCAGCGCGATGGAAGGAAGCGAAGGTCTGATCGGATCGGCAAGCACATACACCACGTCGCAGCCGGCGGCCTTCATGTCCTGATAGGCCTTCTTCACGTCCTCCGGGTTTGGTGCGATATAGCGATCCGCCGAAATCCCGATCTTCGCCGCAGCGTCGCGGGCGACCTCGAACAGCGCGGCGTGGGTCGGGTTGTTGGACGTCAGCACTCCGAGTTTCCTGACGTTCGGGAAGACGAGCCGAACGATGTCGAGCGTCTTGGCCGTGAGGTCGCCGAACATGTTGGCGACACCCGTGATGTTGCCGCCGGGTTTGGCGAAACTCCTCACGAAGCCGGAGCCGATCGGATCCGTCGATGGCGACATGACGATCGGGATGGTCGATGTGGCCTTCTGGGCGACAGCGATCGCCGGAGTGGCCTCGGCGATGATGACGTCGGGCTTCAACTGGAGAAGTTGCTGCATCAATTCCGGAAGCTCCGAATAACGGCCATTCGCCTCGCGAACATCGAAAACGAGGTTCTTGCCTTCCTCGTACCCGAGGGATCGGAGCGTATCCTTGATGACGGGAGTCGTGGCCGAGCCTCTCCCGGACACCAGGTAGGCCACGCGCCAGATCCGGGATCGTTGCGCAACCGCCTTCTGCGTTGCCAAACCCAAGCAGCCGATAAGCACCACGCGACGAGAGATTGTGCGATGCATGACGTTTGCTCACGAACCTGCAAGAACGTGATGCTAACATGCTGCTGGAATCCCGCCAGCGGCTTTTAGAGCCTCAACGAAGCCCGCTTCCGGTTAAGCCAAGGGCCCGCAGCCGCCTTCCCGCCAGTCTATCGCGCTTCGACCACTTCGCCGTCTTCCTTGACGAAGCGGCCGACGGGATTGTCCAGCAGGTCGATGACGGCCTCCGAGGGGCGGCACAACCGCGTGCCCTTTGGCGTCACGACGATTGGACGGTTGATCAGGATGGGATGAGCCAGCATCTGGTCGATCAGCTCGTCATCGGTCCATTTGGGATCGTCGAGGCCGAGCTCCTTGTACGGCGTTCCCTTCTCACGCAGCAGCGCGCGGACCGGAATGCCAAGCCCCACGATCAGCTCCTTGAGCTTGTCCCGCGAGGGCGGCGTCTTCAGATATTCGATGACGTCGGGCTCGGTGCCGCTCTGCCGGATCATCGCTAGCGTGTTGCGCGAGGTGCCGCAGGCGGGGTTGTGATAGATGGTGACGTTCATCGAGGTGTCTCCGCAATCGCAACAGGGCCGCGCGCGTGCGAGGCGCCGAGCAGCCAGTTCATCAGCAGCATGCCAGCGAACGCGCCGCAGAGCTCTGCAAGGATGAACCCGGGCAGGTCAAGGGGGCGAATGCCGGCGAAGGTGTTGGTCAGCGACCTTGCGATCGCGACCGCCGGGTTGGCAAACGAGGTGGAAGCCGTGAACCAATAGGCCGCCGTGATGTAAAGGCCCACCAGCCAGGACACCGCCGTCCGTTGAAAGCGGATGCCGGCCAGGATCGTCGCGACCAACCCGAACGCGGCGACGGCTTCGGCGAACCATTGCGGCCCTCCGGTTCGGACCTTGGTCGAGAGGTCGAGCAGCGGCAGTCCGAACATCAGATGCGCCGCCAGCGTTCCGGCGATGCCGCCGGCGATCTGCGCGATCACGTAGAGCACGGCCTCGTTCACAGGCAATTCGCGCTTGCCGGTGAAGACGAGGGTGACGGCCGGATTGAAGTGCGCGCCGGAGATCGGACCGAGCACCGCGATCAGGACAACCAGAATGGCCCCGGTCGGCAAGGTGTTGCAGAGCAGGGCAAGCGCCATATCCTTGGTCAAGGTCTCGGCCATGATGCCGGACCCGACCACGGTGGCGACCAGAATGCCCGTGCCGAGCGCCTCGGCCGCAAGGCGCCGTGAAAGGTCGAATGTTTCCATCAACCGGCCTTCGGCGTTGCACATGCCGCGTATTCGGAGCGCCGGGGCAGCACATTGTCCATCTCGTCAGCCACGGCTTCGCTCCTTCCGTTTCGGCGAGCAGCAGGATTGCAATGTTTCGACGACGGGATTGCAGACCTCAGGGCGTCCGCCGCAGCAATCGCGCAGCAGGAAAACCGCGATGTCGCGAAATTCGCCGAGGTTGGCGCGGTAGATGATCGAGCGGCTGTGCCGCTCGGAGGACACGAGGCGCGCGCGGCTCAGGATCGCCAGGTGCGCCGAAAGCGTGTTCTGGGGGACTTCCAGCAGGCGGGCGAGATCGCCTGCCGCAAGTCCGTCAGGCTCGTGCCGGACCAGGGTCCGGAAGGCTTCCAGGCGGGTCGCTTGGGACAGCGCTGCGAGCGCCAGGACGGCTTCTTCGGTTTCCATATATCCAGACCTATGGAATTATTGGCCTGACGTCAATCCGAAATCGCCGGCGCACTATTTCGAATATTCTAGAAATATCGTTGACAGGGAGGGAGTCCCAGGGGCATGTTCACTGCCATGAAGATCGATGACGCAGCAGCACGGCTGGAAGCCCTGGGTAACCGGACCCGGCTTCAGATCTATCGGGCCCTCGTCCGGGCCGGGCACGCAGGCATGCCCGTCGGCCGCTTGCAGGAAAAACTGAAAATCCCGGCATCGACCCTGTCCCACCACATCAAGAGCCTGGTGTCGGTCGGGCTGGTCAGCCAGGTGCGTGAGTCCACCAGCCTGGTCTGTCATGCGAACTATGACACGATGCGAGGCCTGCTGGATTTCATGGCGGCGGAGTGTTGTGTCGACGAGGCCGAATGCAAGGGCGCGCAAACGGCGGCCTGATTTTTTTGCCGAATAATTCCATGATTCTAGAAGAATGGGGGATGCCGAATGAACGATAAGACGGTTGCGATCATCGGGGCAGGGCCGGTCGGTCTCGCGGCGGCCGCGCACGTGCTCGAACGCGGCATGTCTCCCATCGTGCTCGAGGCCGGAGGTGAGGCCGCCCACGCCGTCCGTCAGTGGCAGCACGTGCAGCTGTTCTCGCCGTGGGAATACAATGTCGACAAGGCGGCGGCGCGCCTGCTCGCGCCGACGGGATGGAATTCGCCGGACCCGCAATCCTATCCGACCGGCGGCGAGCTGATCGAGCGCTACCTCGAGCCGCTCGCGACGCGAACGCCGCTGCGCGAGGCGATCCGGACCTCGAGCCGTGTCACCGCGATCAGCCGCGCCGGCTTCGATAAGGTGAAGACGAAGGGCAGGGAGCAGGCGCCGTTCGAGATCCGCTATCAGAACGGCAAAGGCCCGGAGGTGCTGCGCGCCGATGCGGTCATCGACGTGTCAGGCACGTGGTTCTCGCCCAATCCTGCCGGCAGCAACGGTCTGCCCGCGATCGGCGAACGCGAGCGCGCGGACCGCATCGCCCATGGCATGCCGGACGTGCGGGGTACACATCGCGCCAGATATGCCGGGAAGACCGTTGCCGTGCTCGGTGCCGGCCATTCCGCCGTGGGCACGCTGATCGATCTCGTGCAACTCGCGGACGAAGTGCCCGGTACCAAGGCCGTCTGGCTCTTGCGCGGCACTGAACCCGCAAAGGCCTTTGGCGGCGGCAGCAACGACCAGCTTGCCGCACGCGGCGAGCTTGGCTCGACCTTCGCCGCGCTCGTCGCGGCCGGCAGGATCGGGGTCGAGACCGGATTCGGCGTCACGCACGTGTCGGGCTCCGAAGGTCGCCTCCAAATTTCGGCCGGCGCCTGCTGCGGTGCGCGTAGCGTGATTGCAGATGAGTTGATCGTCGCGACCGGTTTTCGTCCCGACCTGTCGTTCCTGTCCGAGCTGCGGCTTCGGCTCGACCCGGCCATCGAGGCGCCGGTCGCACTGGCGCCGCTGATCGATCCCAACAAACATAGCTGCGGCACCGTTCGCCCCCACGGCGCGCGCGAGCTCGCGCATGACGAGCCGGGCTTCTACATCGCCGGCATGAAATCCTACGGCCGGGCGCCGACCTTCCTGATGGTGACCGGCTACGAGCAGGTCCGCTCGATCGCCGCCGAAATTGCCGGCGACAAGAAGGCCGCGGCACGGGTCGAGCTGGTGCTGCCGGAGACCGGCGTCTGCACGCGCGGCGGCGTGGAGTCAGGGGCTGCGGCGGGATGTTGCGGCGGTCCGGCCAAGGAAGATGTCTCGGCGTGCTGCGCCGCCGACGAAACGGCTAAGAAGGCGGGCGCTTCCGGCTGCGGCTGCTCATGAGGCAGTTGCAATGCGTAAGTTGGGCGGTCCTTGGGCGGTGACCGCTCTCGCGACGGATATCGCCGCTACGGCTGCGGAGGAAACCGGTCGAACGTCGGCAGCGCGTGCGTGTGCGCCATCCAGCGCAGACGCTCGGCGACCTGGATGTGCATCGTCGCCGGGATCGCATCGGGATCGTCGTTGGTGGCGCTCTGCACGTCGATGATCCCAGGCATGCTGGCGTTGGCGTAGAACAGGCCGGTTCCGCAGTCGCTGCAGAAGTGCCGCTGCACCTGTTCCGAAGACCGGTACACTTTGGGCTCGCCCTTGGTGACCTTGACGGCATCCTCCGCGTACATCGTCCAGCCGACGACCGGGGCGCCGGCGTGCAGCCGGCAATCCCTGCAGTGGCACAGCGCGTGCACGATCAGTTCGCCTTCGATCTGATAACGGATTGCGCCGCAGTGACAGCCGCCGGTGATGGTGCTCATGCGTTCCTCCCGTTCGAGAGCAAGTTTTGCAGATCGATAGCTCCCGAGGCGTGCAGCATCAATGGCGCAATCGGTTCGCGATTGCGTCCTACTGTCGCCTGACAACTGCTGCCATTGCGGGGCACGCCATCGCTCAAGCCGAGCGACCGGCCGCAAGCTCGCGCGTGATCCACTCGGTAAAGGCACGGATGGCCCGACGCTGCTGGCCTGCGCGTGGGAAGACCAGATGGTGGCCGACATAGCGAATGTCGGTGGAACGTCCGGCAAGGGGCGCCACCAGCAGTCTGGTCGCGATCTCGCGTTCGGCGAGCCGCGTCGATTCCAGCGTCACGCCAAGTCCGCTCGAGGCCATCGCGATCGCCAGGAAGCTGCGATCGAAGCGCATGCCGTGGATGGCCGGCGCTTCGAGGCCGTTGGCCGTGAACCATTGATGCCACTGCACCTGCTTGACGTCCGAGCGGATCAACACCTGGTCGAGCAGGTCTTTCGGCTTGCGAATTTTCTTCGCGAGCTCGGGCGTGCACAGCGGTGTCACGGTTTCTTCGCCCAGCGAAATCACCTCGACACCCTCCGCCCGCGGCTGGCCATAGACGATGTCGATGTCGAAATCGTCGTTGCTGAAGCGGGCATATTCGGTGTTGGCGGCGAGCCGCACCTCGAGCCTGGGTTAGTGCATCCCGTCACCGGGAAGCCCGGCTGGTGGGAGACGCTGGTCGGCCCCGGCCGCCCGATTGATCCCAAGCACTACTTCATCATCTGCTCCAACGTGATTGGCGGCTGC
>NZ_JALBGZ010000350.1:0-6593 GCF_023006515.1 Bradyrhizobium sp. PRIMUS42 | reverse complement strand
CAGCCGCGCCCGGGTCGAAACGCGCGGCCGCGACCGGCCGCCGCGCGGCCTCGTCTTCGTGCCCTGGTTCGACGAATCCAAGCTGATCAACAAGGTGACGCTGGACGCCACCGATCCGATCTCGCTGCAGACCGACTTCAAGAAATGCGCCGTGCGCATCGAGCGGGTGAACCTGTCATGATGAAGAGAATTGCAATTGCCCTGCTCGCGGTCGCAATCGCCGCGGGTACGAGCTCATTGACCGCTCAGACGGTGACGTCAGGCCTGCGCGGCCCGACCCCGCTCAATGACGAGGGCCCGGCGCCGCCGATGCTGCCGAACCGCAACACCTCCGAAAAGGAGGTGCGCAACTATCCGGAGCAGCCGCCGGTGATCCCGCACAATATCGACGGCTACCAGATCGACCTCAACGGCAACAAATGCCTGTCCTGCCACGCGCGGGCGCGCACGGCGGAGTCGCAGGCGCCGATGGTCTCGATCACGCACTTCATGGACCGTGACGGCCAGTTCCTGGCTTCGATCTCGCCGCGCCGCTTCTTCTGCACGGAATGCCACGTGCCGCAGAACACCGCCAATCCGCCGGTCAGCAACGACTTCACCGACATCGACACGCTGCTGTCGCGCTCAAGCCCCGGTGGCCGGCGATGACGACGACCGCTGACGAGCCCAATGCCGAGCTGAAGGCCAAGCGCGGCTTCCTGGCGCGAAGCTGGGACTTTGTGCTGGAGCTCTGGCGGGTGCTGACCCGGCCGAGCTCGGTGTTCGCGCTCGGCACCCTGGTGCTGGCCGGCTTCGTTGCCGGCGTGATCTTCTGGGGCGGTTTCAACACGGCGCTGGAAATCACCAACACCGAGAAGTTCTGCACCGGCTGCCACGAGATGAAGGACAACGTCTACGCCGAGCTGAAGTCGACCATCCACTTCAGCAACCGCTCCGGCGTGCGCGCGACCTGCCCGGACTGCCACGTCCCGCACAACTGGACCGACAAGATCGCGCGCAAGATGCAGGCCTCCAAGGAGGTCTGGGGCAAGATCTTCGGCACCATCGACACCCCCGAGAAATTTAGGGACCACCGGCTCGAGCTGGCGGCCCATGAATGGGCGCGTTTCAAGGCCAACGATTCGCTGGAGTGCCGCAACTGCCACAGCGCCGATTCCATGGACATCACCAAGCAATCGCCGCGGGCATCAGTGGCCCACCAGCGCTTCCTGTTCACCAAGGAAAAGACCTGTATCGACTGCCACAAGGGCATCGCCCACCAGCTGCCCGACATGCGCGGCGTTCCGGGCTGGCAGTAGGGCCGGAGGCAGTGGGATTCGCCCCGCTTGAACCGGCGGGGCGAATGGTTAGTTTTGGCGGGTAGCGAATCGGTCGATTTCGCACCTCTCAAGACAGACATGGCCACCTTTACCCCGCATCAGGATGCCGCGCTCAAGGCCGTCGGCGACTGGCTGAAAGCCAAACCCGGCCGTAACGGCACGCCGCCGGTGTTCCGCCTGTTCGGCTTCGCCGGGACCGGCAAGACCACGCTGGCGCGGCACATCGCCGAGGGCGTCGACGGCGAGGTGAAATTCGCCGCCTTCACCGGCAAGGCCGCCCTCGTCATGCGCAACAAGGGTTGCGACGAGGCCTCCACCATCCACTCGCTGATCTACCGCGCCCGCGAATCCGGCGAGGAGCAGCCGAGCTTCGAATTGTGGGACGACGCGCCGGCCTCGAAAGCCAAGCTGATCGTGATCGACGAATGCTCGATGGTCGACGCCGAACTCGGGCGCGACCTGATGTCGTTCGAGTGCCCGCTGCTGGTGCTGGGAGATCCCGCGCAGCTGCCGCCGATCCAGGGCGGCGGCTTCTTCACCAACACCGAGCCCGACGCGATGCTGACCGAGGTGCATCGCCAGGCGCAGGACGATCCGATCGTGCGGATGTCGATGGACGTCCGCGAGGGACGCGAGCTCGACATCGGCCGCTACGGCGAGAGCGAGGTGGTGTCGCGCAAGGAGCTCGACCCCGATCGCGTCATGGGCGCCGACCAGGTGCTGGTCGGCCGCAACAACACGAGGCGCGCGTACAATATGCGCGTGCGCCAGCGCCAGAACATCGAGGATACCTTTCCGGTCGCCGGCGACAAGCTGGTGTGCCTGCGCAACAACCGCAAGAAGGGCCTGTTCAACGGCGGCCTCTGGCGGGTGAAGTCGCGCAACACTACGCGCTCGAAGTCGCGCATCCTGTCGATGCGGCTGTCACCGGACGAGGACTTCGGCCACAAGGTGACCAAGGTCTCGGTGCGCGCCGATTGCTTCGAGGGCGGCGTCGAGCAGATCGCCTGGGAGCAGCGCAAGCCCTATGACGAGTTCGACTATGGCTATGTGCTCACCGTGCACAAGTCGCAGGGCTCGCAATGGGACGACGTCGTGCTGTTCGACGAGAGCTTTGCGTTTCAGGAGAGCCGGGCGCGATGGCTGTACACGGGCATCACGCGGGCGGCGAAAAGGTTGAGCATCGTCGTTTAGAACACCGCTGCCGTAGGGTGGGCAAAGGCGCAACGCGCCGTGCCCACGCGCTTTATTCCTTATAGAGAGAGATCGTGGGCACGGCGCGTTGCGCCTTTGCCCACCCTGCAGCACGACGAACGTGGCCCCTCACTTCCCCGCCACAAAATAGAAATCCTCGCGTCCCGGCGGCGAGCCGTAGGTGAAGGGCTGCTGCCCGTGCCTGGTCGCGGCCCAGACGTCGTCGCGGATGATGTCGAACAGTTTTCGGATCTCGATGCGCGGCTGCTTGATCTCGCGCGCCAGCGCGGTGGCAAATGGGCTGTTGGCGCTGCCGTCGCCGTCCATCGCGGTCTCGCCATGCTTGGCGGCGTAGACCACCATGAAGCCGGCGCCGGGCTCGATGTTGGAAAAACCCTTGTCGACCAGCTTCAGCGACAGCGTGCGCTGCATGGCCGGCGCGAACGGATTGTCGCGGCAGGCATCCAGCACCACGAGACGCACCTTTCGCGCAGCCCCGACGGCGGCGATCACCTGCTCCAGCGCGACGGCCTCGGTCTCGGCGTCCTTGTCGGCGGTGAGCTTGGCGTCGACCGGAACGAGATAGTTCACCCCGCCGATCTCGAAACCGTGGCCGGCATAATAGACCACCGCCCAATCGGCCTTTTCCGCTTCCTCGGCGAAGGCTTTCAGCGTCTGGAAGAACTTGTCGCGGGTGAGGTCTTTCGTGTCCATCACGCTCTGGAAGCCGAGATCGCGCAGCACGCTTGCGATCAGCTTGGAATCGCGCGGCGGATTCGGCAGCGCGTGGGCGTTCTTGTAGGCGCCGTTGCCGATCACCGAGCGGATGAAGCTCGCCGAGGGGCGCCCCGTGCGCCGCAAGATGATGGCGGCGATGGCGCAGCAGGATTGCGGCCAGTGCGGCTACAATTGCCATGACTATTCGGAAGCGATCGCAGGCCGTAGCGAAGCGCGGCTCAACCTCTGCGTCCCCGGCGGCAAGGAAACCGCGCGGATGCTGAAGTCGCTCTATGAGGAGCTCGACAAGGCCCCTGCGGCCAAAGCGGCTGACAAGCCGGACGCTCCGGCGCCGGCCGTGACGGTGACGATCGCAGAGCCCGGCCGCTCGCGCGACAACCCTGTTGCCGCGACCTTCCTGTCGCGCCGCCTTCTCAACAAGGGAAAGTCGGAGAAGGAAACCTATCACGTCGAGTTCGATCTCTCCGAGAGCAAGCTCGACTACGTCGTCGGCGACAGCTTTGGTGTGTTCGCGCGCAACGATGTCGGCCTCGTCGACCAGATCATCGCGCTGCTGGGCGCTTCCCACACCACCAAGGTCAACGGCAAGACGCTGCGCGAGGTGCTGATCGACGACGTCTCGCTGTCGCCGGCACCCGACACGCTGTTCGAGCTGATCTCCTTCATCACCGGCGGCGCGGCGCGCGAGAAGGCGCGGGCGCTGGCGCAGGGGGAGGATCCCGATGGCGATGCCGCAACTCTCGACGTGATGGCGGCGCTGCAGAAATTTTCCGGTACGCGGCCGCATCCGGAGGCCTTCGTCGAAGCGTTGGAGCCGCTCCAGCCGCGGCTCTATTCGATCTCGTCCTCGCACAATGCGACGCCCGGAAAGCTGTCGCTGACGGTCGATTCCGTGCGCTACGTCATCGGCAAGCGCAAGCGTCTCGGCGTCGCCTCGACCTTCCTCGGCGAGCGCATCAACGACGGCGAGAAGCTCAAGGTCTACGTGCAAAAGGCGCACGGTTTCGGCCTGCCGCAGGATCCGAAGACGCCCGTCATCATGATCGGCCCCGGCACCGGCATCGCGCCGTTCCGGGCCTTCCTGCTGGATCGCAAGGCGACCGGCGCGCCCGGCAAGAATTGGCTGTTCTTCGGCCATCAGCGCAGCGACTGCGACTTCTTCTACCAGGAGGAGCTCAATGCGATGAAGACCTCGGGTCTGCTCACGCGCATGTCGCTGGCCTGGTCGCGCGACGGCGAGAAGAAGTTCTACGTGCAGGATCGCATGCGCGAGGTCGGCCGCGAGGTCTGGACCTGGCTTGCCGAAGGCGCGCATCTCTATATCTGCGGCGATGCCAAGCGCATGGCCAAGGACGTCGAGCGCGCGCTGGTCGACATCGTCGCCCAGTTCGGCGCACGTTCGACCGATGAGGCCGTCAGCTTCGTCGCCGAGCTCAAGAAGACGGGCCGCTTCCAGGCGGACGTGTACTGAGTGCTGTCAGTCCGACATTGTCCGAGCCGGTTCCAACTGGCTCGGATTTGAACGAATAAGATTCTCGGAACCCAGGCCTGGAGAGAATTTACCTCTGCGATGCCGCCGCTTCGCAGCAGGCGCATCGCTATTTGCACCACCATCTTGCCTCCCGCCCTGGTTGATCCCTCATAATCCCGCAAATGGGGCGTTGGAGATCGACCATGCGCGAACTATCGGCGGAAGCCAGACTGCATTTCTATGCGCGCTCGCTCTCGCGGCAGACCCGGGCGAACGCCCATCATCTGGCACTCTACAGCGCGTTTGCGGTTATTGCGGCCATCGTGCTCGGCTCGTTGTCGGTGCATCCGTTCTGACAGTCTCGTCGGGTGGGCAAAGCGAAGCGTGCCCACCAGCTGTCTCTGATACGACGAGATGGTGGGCACGCTGCGCTGCTCACCCTACGGCACCGTGTCAGCCTCACCCGTGCTTGAACGGCGCCACCTCGATCCCCGCAGCCTTCAACGCCTGACGCAAGCCGCGCGCGATGTCGACCGCGCCCGGCGTGTCGCCATGGATGCACACCGTATCCGTGCGCATCTTGATCACCTTGCCGGTCACCGAGACCACCGCGCCGTCCTGCACCATGCGCACCACGCGATCGGCGATGGCCTTGGCATCGTGCAGCACCGCGCCGGGCTTCTTGCGCGAGACGAGATTGCCGTCGTCCTCATAGGCGCGGTCGGCGAACACCTCGTGCACCATCGGCAAATTGGCCGCTTCGCCGGCCTTCACCAGCTTCGAATTGGCGAGCACGACGAAGATCAGGCTGGGGTCGACCGCCCTGATGCCGGCGGCGATCGCCTTCGCCGTCATGTCGTCCTCGCAGGCGACGTTGGAGAGCGCACCATGCGCCTTCACATGGGTGACCTTGTGGCCGGCGGCAGTCGCAATCGCCTGCAACGCGCCGATCTGGTAGGCGACGAGGTTCTCGATCTCGGAGGCCTTCAGGCCCGCGATCGGATGCCGGCCGAAGCCGTGCAGGTCGCGATATCCAGGGTGCGCGCCGACCGAGACGCCGCGCGCCTTCGCCAGCTCCACCGTCCGGCGCATGATGTCGGGATCGCCGGCATGGAAGCCGCAGGCGACATTGACCGAGCTTGCCAGCTCGATCATCGCGGCGTCGTTGCCCATCTCCCACGCGCCAAAACCTTCGCCGAGGTCGCAATTGAGATCGACTGTCTTCATGGGTGCTCTCCGCCTCTGGTTTTGTTGTTGCCTTAAGGCTCCTCAGTGACCTGCCAGGTCCCGGCATCGACAGCGCTCACGGCATAGCCCGCGACGTTGGCATCACTGAGCGCCTCGATGTTGAGTGCGACGGTGTCGGCAGAACGCAGGCGATCGGGCAGGGTCCGGATCAGTTGCGCGAATTTCTTCGCCTCGTCCTGCGCCTCGGCCACGCTGACGGCCTTGAAGCGGAACGCCGTTCCCGCCGAGGTCTGCGCGAGGCGGCCGACGTCGGCCGTGATGACGGTTGCGATCTTCGGATAGCCGCCGGAGGTGCCGCGATCCATCATCAGCGCGATCGGCGCGCCGTTGCCGGGCACCTGGATGCTGCCGTTGACGGTGCCGTCGGAAACGATGTTGTGGCCGTGCAGATGCTTGATGGCGGGGCCCTCGAGCCGGTAGCCCATGCGGTCGGAAGTCGCCGAGATCTTCCACTCGCTTCCCAGGAACAGCGCCTTGTTGGCGTCGTCGAACTCGTCGTCCTGCGGGCCCAGCACCACACGGATCGGGCCGCTCGCGGGCTTCGGCAGCTCGATCCGCAGCTCAGGCGCGCCGCTGGCGTTATCAACGGTGAACTCGTCGCCAGCCTGCAGCGGGCGCGGGTA